>JACQHU010000136.1 GCA_016198805.1 Armatimonadota bacterium | reverse complement strand
GTCAGCGTGCGCCTGGCGGAGAGCGTCCGGGGCGAGGACGTCTTCGTGATCCAGCCCACCGCCCCGCCGGTCAACGAGCACCTGATCGAACTCCTGGTCATCCTCGACGCGATGCGCCGCGCCTCGGCCGCGCGCATCACCGCGGTGGTCCCCTACTTCGGCTACGCGCGACAGGACCGCAAGACGAAGCCGCGCGAGCCGATCACCGCCAAGCTGGTGGCCAACCTGCTGACGGCGGCCGGGGCGTCGCGCATCCTGACCGTGGACCTGCACGCGGGGCAGATCTGGGGCTTCTTTGACATCCCGCTGGACCACCTCCCGTCCCGCCTGCTGCTGGCCCCGTACTTCCGCGAGCAGGGTCTGCGCAACCTGGTCGCGGTCTCGCCGGACATCGGCGGGGTGGGCCGGGCGCGAGAGTTCGCCGCCGAACTCCGCGCGCCCATCGCCATCATCGACAAGCGGCGGGACCGGCCGAACCAGGTCAAGGAGATCACCCACGTCATCGGGAAGGTCTACCGCCGCACGGCGATCCTCGTCGACGACATCGTCGACACCGCCGGCACGCTGACCATGGCGGCGTCGGCGCTCGAGGCCCGGGGCGTGGAGGCGGTCTACGCCTGCTGCGCCCACGCGCTCCTCTCCGGCCCCGCCGTGGAGCGGATCGCCGGAAGCCCGATCCGCGAACTCGTGGTCACCAACACGGTCCCCGTCTCGGAAGCCAAGCGCATCGACAAGATCCGGATCGTCTCCATCGCCCCGATGCTGGCCGAGGCCGTCCGCCGGACCCACGAGGACCGGTCGGTGAGCGAGCTCTTCACCCACGGGACGGCGCCGGAAACGTCCGGAGTCCTGCGCGTTCCGTGAAAACGGTCCCCGTCTCGCTCATCGTCGCCCTGGTCGCGTTCGTGGTGACGTACGCGCTGACGCCGGTGGTGCGGCGCATGGCCCGGCGCCTGGGCGCGATCGACTACCCCGGGGGACGCCGGATCAACACCCGGCCGACCCCGCGCATGGGCGGCGTGGCGATCTACGTGGGCTTCGTCGTCGCCGCCGCACTGGCCATGGTGGTCACCCGGCCCATCGAGCTGGTCCGCACCGCCGGCGCCGTGTACATCCAGATCCCGCTCGCTCTGAAGACCGACCGGGCGGTTCTGGGCATCATGCTGGGGGGCACGTTTTTGCTGGCGTGCGGCATCTACGACGACCTGCGGGGCATGCGGCCGGCCGTCAAGTTCCTGGCGATGGTCACCGCGGCGGCCGTCCTGATCCCGTTCGGGCTGGCCACGCAGTTCGTCACCAACCCGCTCACGGGCGGGACGATCCCGCTGGGGCCGTGGGGGGCGCTGTTCACCATCGTGTGGGTGGTAGCGGTGGTCAACATCATGAACTTCATCGATGGGGTCGACGGCCTCGCGGCCGGCATCGCCGCCATCGCCGCCACGATCCTGCTCCTCACGGCCACCCACAAGCATGATGTGGTGGCCATCTCCCTGGCCGCGGCGCTCGTGGGCAGCGCGGTCGGGTTCCTCCGCCACAACTTCAACCCGGCCCGCATCTTCATGGGCGACTCGGGCTCGATGTTCCTGGGGTATGTGCTGGGCGGGCTCTCGGTGATGGGGCTGTACAAGTCGTATACCGCGATCTCGCTGCTGGTGCCGATTCTGGCCCTGGGGGTCCCCATCGCCGATACCGCCTTCGCTATCATCCGCCGCATCCGCAGCGGCCGCCCGGTCTACCTCCCCGACCGCGAGCACCTGCATCACCGGCTGCTGGACCGCGGCCTGACGCAGCGGCAGACCGTGTTTCTCCTCTATCTCGTCAGCGGCGGACTGGGACTGGGCGCCCTCGCCCTGGCCGGCGTCATCCCGATCGGCGTCGTGATCACCTTCGGCGTGGTCGCCGCCGTGGTCCTGATTGGAGCGCGGCGGATGGGCCTGCTCACCCGGTGAGACCGGACCGCCTCCCGATCATGACGATCTTCGGGACGCGTCCCGAGGCCGTCAAGATGGCCCCGGTGATCGCCCGCCTGCGCGAGAGCCCCGACGTCCGGCCCGTGGTCGTGGTGACCGCGCAGCATCGGGAGATGCTGGACCAGGTCCTCCGGCTGTTCGGGATCACCCCCGACCGCGACCTGGACGTGATGCGGCATGAGCAGTCGCTGTTCGACATCACCAGCCGGACCCTGGAGCGGCTCGATCCCGTGCTGGCGGACCTCCGGCCGGCGATGGTCCTGGTGCAGGGCGACGCCTCCTCGACGTTCCTGGGCGCGCTGGCCGCCTTCTATCACCGCATCCCCGTCGGGCACGTGGAGGCCGGGCTGCGCACCCACGACAAGTACCGGCCGTTTCCCGAAGAGATCAACCGGCGCCTGACCTCGGTGCTGGCTGACCTGCACTTCGCGCCGACGGCGCAGGCCCGCGCCAACCTCTTGCAGGACGGCATCGCGGCCGACGCCATCCTCGTCACCGGGAATACAGTCATCGACGCACTGTTCGACGTTGCGCGTCGGCCCGACGTGGAGCCACCGCCCGGGCTGCCGCCCATGGACGGGAAGCGCATGCTCCTGGTCACGACCCACCGCCGCGAGAACTGGGGCGAGCCCCTGCGGCAGATCTATGTGGCGCTGCTGGACCTGCTGGACCGCTTCCCCGACGCGGAGGTCGTCTTCTCGGTGCATCGCAACCCCGCGGTGCGGCGGGTCGCCGTGGAGATGCTGGGTGGGCATGCACGGGTTCACCTCATCGAGCCACCTGACTACGGGCCATGGGTGCGCTTGATGGGCATGGCCTACCTGATCCTGACCGACTCTGGGGGGATCCAGGAAGAGGCTCCGGCCCTCGGGACGCCCGTCCTTGTGGCGCGCGAGGTCACAGAACGGCCCGAGGGCGTGGTGGCTGGCACGGTGGAGGTGGTCGGGACGTCGCGGGAGCGCATTGTGGAGCGGGCCGGACGCCTGCTGGCGGATCCGGACGCCCGGGCGGCGATGGCCCGCGCGCGCAACCCGTACGGTGACGGTCACGCCTCCGAGCGCATCGTCGCGGCACTGCGCCGGTGGTTCGGCCTGACCTCAGAACGTCCCCAGGAGTTCGTCGCGTGAACGGCGGCCGGCCGCGGCCCGTATGCTATAATCGAGGGCGCGCTGCCTGCCGCGGCGGCTTGGGACGTGCGGGCTCAGGCAGGGCGCGTAGAGCCGATGATGCGCATCCCCGCGGGTCTGTGGCTGCTGGTTGCGATCGCCGTCGGCATGCTTGGCGGCGCAGCAGCCGCGGCCCCCAAGCAGGTCGTTGACGTCAAGGCCACCCTGCGGGGTGAAGTGGTACCCGAGGGACTCTCAAAGGTCGGGGATGACGTGAGCGAAGGCGATCCGCTGGTGTACGTCAAGACGCAGACCGGCCGCGCCGCAGCCGCCCGTGCCACGGTGGACGGCCGCGTCGTGGAGGTCCTGGTCAGGCCCGGGTCGATGATCCGGGAACTCGGCGCCGTCGTCGCCCGCATCGAGCCGAAGTAGCCTGTGGTTCGGCGCACGCTCACGCCCACGACGTGAATTCATCCGTTCTCTCTGCGGGATCCCGCGCAACGGTTGCGAGAGGGGGATCTGGTGTGATCGTCCGAGGCAAAGTGCTGGCAGTAATCCTCGTGCTCGGCGTCGGGACATTCGTCCCGCCCGCCACCGGCGAGGCTCAACAGACGCCGCCGATCATGCGGCTGTCCGAGGTGAAACCCGGGATGCGCGGGGTCGGCAAAACGGTCGTCTTTGGCCAGCGCATCGATGAATTCCAATTCGAAGTCATGGACATCTTGCAGAGCGGCGGCGGGCCCATTACCTCCGAGAAGCTGGTCATGTTCCGCATGTCCGGGCCGCTGGTGGAGCAGACCGGCGGCAGCGCGGCCGGCATGAGTGGCAGCCCGCTCTACATCAACGGGAAGCTGATCGGCGCGTTGAGCGCGTCCTTCATCTGGCAGACCCCGCGCCGCGACATCGCCCTGGCCACCCCCATCGAAGACATGCTGAAGATCCTCGACCGGCGCGCCCCCCGCAGCGAGCGCCCGGCGGTCTATCAGGCCTCGCGGCCGTTCATCATCAACGGCCGCCCGTACAGCCGCGTCGCCGTCGCCGCGGGTCCGCTACAGGAACGGCGCCCGCTCGCGCAGACCCCGCCCGATGTGGCCGTGGCCACGCCCGCGGTGGCCACCTTCGCCGTGGGGTTCAGCCCGCGGGCCAGCCGCATCCTGGCCCAGATCGTCCAGCCTCTGGGTCATGAGATCCTGCAGGGACACGGCGGCCGGGGCGACTTCGTGGCGCAGCCGATCGCCCCCGGCAGCACCGTGGGCATCGACGAGGTCCGAGGCGACATCGAGTTCGGCGGGATCTGCACCGTGACGGTGCGCGTCGGCAACCGGATCCTGGTCTGCGGCCACCCGTGGGAGAATCAGGGCGACGTCGAGTACATCCTGACGGCGGCCGAAATCCTGACGGTGGTCAAGTCGCTCCAGCGGCCCTTCAAGGTCGGCAACCTGGGCGCGACGATCGGCATTGTCGATCAGGATCGCGGCACCGGCATCGCCGGGACGCTGGGACGGTTCCCCCGCCTGTTCAACATCCGGGTCATCGTGACGGATATGGACACCGGCTCGCGCATCCAGCTCGGGGCCCACATGGTGCGCCGCCGCGACATGGCGCGCACCTTTGCGCCGCTGATTGCGCTGTCCGCAACGGAACGCGCGCGGGAGCAGGGCGGCGGGGAAGGGACCGCGACGGTGAAGATCACCCTCCGGGCCAAGGGGCTGGACCGGCCCATCGTGCGCGAAAACGTCTTCTACAGCACCCGCGACGTGGCCGTGGCTTCGGTGCTGGACGTGGTGGATGCGATGGAACTGGCGTTCTACAACGACCTCCGCAGGCTCGAGCCGTATGACCTGACCGTGGAGACGTCGTTGACCAGGCGCCGCATCACCGCGTCGATCGTCGATGCCGAGGTCGCCTCGCGCGAGATCACCGCCGGCGGCGTCCTCCGTGTGCGGGTGCGCCTCCAGCCGTACCTGGCGGAGCGGCCGGTGTTCAGGATCATTGAGGTCCCGGTGCCGCGGGATTTCCCCCGGGGCCCGGCGGTCGTGGTCGTGCGTTCGGCCGGCGTCGACGCCCCGGGCGTGCCTGTGGAGGCGCAGCTCGGTGGCGCCCTGCAAGCCGAGCCTGTCCCGTGGGGGGTCGACACCCTGGAGAACGCGCTGCGGGTGTTTGAGAACTTCGGGAAGAACACCGACATATTGGTGCGGATCCTGCCGTTCGGCCTGCCGGCCACTCCACAGGATTTCACCCGCTTCGACGTTCCCGCGGGGCGGACCGAGCGGACCGAGTGGGTGATCCAGGGCGTCGAGCGCATCCCGATCGTCGTGCGGTAGTGTCACCTCCCGCGGGCGATTGGGCACAAGTGAGGTAGGATGACGCGTCGCGCGATTCTCTTCGTACTGCTGGCGGCGGCCATGGTCGCGCCGGTCGTGGCCGCACCGGCCGCGCCGCCGTCTGCCGCCGCCGACTGGCTGCCGCTGGCCGAGGTCCGCCCCGGCATGCGCGGGGTCGGCCGGACCGTGGTGCGCGGGGTGACGGTCGAGTCGTTCGACGTGGAGGCGCTGGCGGTCGTGCCGGGCGCGGGGCCCGCGGGCGATCTGATCCTGATCCGCGTCTCCGGCCCGCTCATCGAGAAGTCCGGGGGCATCGCGGCCGGCATGAGCGGCAGCCCGGTCTACTTCGGCGGCCGCCTGGCCGGCGCCATCGGGTTCGGGTGGGCGTTCGCCGATCACTCGCTGGGTCTGGTCACGCCCATCGAGACCATGCTCCGGGCGCTGCCGGTGGCCCGGGGCGGACCCCGCAGGCTGCCCGTCCCGGTGGTCGCGGCCGGCCGGCGCATCGAGCAGATCGCCATCGGCCCGACGCTGGCGGACGCGCGGGCGGTGGAGGCCGCCACCCCGCAGGTCGCGGCCATGGTGCCGCTGGCGCGGCCCCTGCTGGTCTCCGGCATCGGGGGGCGCGCGGCGCAGTTGCTGGCCGCCGAGCTCGGGCCCCTGGGCATCATGCCCGTCGAGGGCGCCGCCGGCGGGTCGACGGACGCACGCCCGCCGCTGGTCCCCGGCAGCGCCATCGGCGTGCAGCTCATCCGGGGCGACCTCAATGCCCTGTCGATCGGGACGCTCACCTACCGGAAGGGCGACGCGATCATCGCGTTCGGACATCCGTTCCTCAACCGCGGCCGCACCGGGTATCTGTTGACGGCCGCGGTGATTCACGAGGTGGTCCGCAGCACCGCGTTTCCGTTCAAGGTCGGCTCCGCCGGGGCGCCCATCGGCGTCATCAACGAGGACCGCCGGGCCGGCATCGGCGGACGGGTCGGCTGGCTGCCCCCGTTGCTGGGCGTGCGCGCGGTGGTGACAGACGGCGACCGTGGACGCACCGTGACCGTCTCCACGCAGGTCGTCCGTGACCCATCGCTTGGGCCGCTGCTGGCCCTGATCTCAGCGCTGGAAGCGATGGACCGCGCCCTGGACCGGGTCGGCGAGGGGACCGCGCGTGTGCGCCTCACCCTGCGGGCGCGCGGCCTCGATGCGCCCATCGTGCGTGAGAACATGTTCTACCACCCGCGGGACATCGCGTCGGCCGCGATGCTGGAACTGCCCGAAGCGCTGCGCCTGCTGTTTGCCAACGAATTTGTGCGCACCGGGCCGGTCGATGTCACGATGGCGGTCGAAGTGCAGCAGACCCGCCAGACCGCCGCGCTGATCGAGGCAGAGCTCGATCGCCCGCGCGTGCGGCGGGGCGAGGTGCTGACCGTCCGGGTCACGCTCCGTCCCTTCCAGGGCGAGCCCGTGGCCCGGAGCATTGAGCTGGCCGTGCCAGAGAGCTTCCCGCCGGGCGGGGCCACGGTGCTGATCCGCGCCGGCGGGCGGCCGATGCCTGAGCAGGGGCTACCGGCCCTGTTGACTGCGGAGCCCGTCGAAGTGTCCGCGACGTCAGCGGCGGAGCAACTGGCGGCGTTCACCGATCGCGATCGCAACACCGACCTGATCGTGGAACTTGTGCCGGGCGCCGCCCGTCTTCCTGATGGGTCCGGCACCACAGCATCGCGGACGGTCAGGGTGCGTTCGCCGACATCCTGGGTCATCCGCGGTCGCGTCCAGCTTCAGACCACGGTGGACGCCCGCTAGAGGCGCACCCTGCGGTTCCACCGAATGTTTGGTGCGGTGACTGACAGACGGCCGGGCTGCCGGAACCCTAAGGGAGCCCGAGGAGGAATGCTGTTGCATCGACGGATGACGCGGCGCCTGTCGTTGCTGGCCGCGCTGGTGGCTGTGGTCGCCGTCGCAGGCGCGGTGGCATGGTCGCTGGCCGCGCTACCCCGGCGGACGCGCGAACTGGCTATTGCGGCGGCCAGCGCGGCGTTCGGGCGCGACGTGCAGATCGGCCGCGTGCACGGCAATCCCTGGCGGGGTCTGGTCTTTGAGGACGTCCAGATCGGCGGGCCGACGACGCCGGTCGGCGCAGGGCCCAGCCTGTCGGCGCGGCGCGTGACCCTGTTCTTCGACCCCCTGGTCCTGGTGCAGGATGCCTGGCGCGGTCGGGGCATCGGCGGCAGCCTCTCTCAGGTGCAGCTGGAGGAGCCGGTGCTGGCCGTGGGGCGGGATTCCACGGGTCGGTGGAATCTCGGCGACCTGCTGCCGGGGGTCTCGCGCCCCGGTCGGGAGGCGCCGTTCCTCGGACGCGTCGTCGTGCTCAACGGCACCCTGATGATCGCCGACCACTACCGCCTGGCCCCCCGAATCTTCGAAGCGCGGTTCGAGGACACGCACGGCACGCTGGACTTTTCCAGGGCGCCCCGCGTCGCCCTGCGGGCCTCATTCGTGGAATCGCGGGGCGGCCGGCGTGTGCCCGGACGCCTGTCGGGTGCGTACGATCTCTCCACGCAGGGCCTGGACATCGAGCTGGAGGCGACCGGCGCCGACGCCGGCTCCTGGGGGCCCTATATCGTGACCACCCCGGCGGTGCGGATCACCGGTGGAGAGTTTGATGCGCGCGTGCACCTGCTGCGCACACATGCGGGCAGGCGCCTCATCACCGACTACCAGGGGCGCATCACCCTGCGCGACGGCCGCGCCATCATTCCCGACCGCGGCGCGGTCATTGCCCGGGCGGAGGGCGAGATCGCCGTCTCCAACCAGATGCTGTCGACCACGCGGCTGAGCGGGACCGTGAACGGGTCCCCTGTTGAGGTACGCGGCGAGGTCAGTTTCCATGGCGACCCGCGCCTGGATCTTGCCGTCCGCACGCCGCGGGTGGACCTGGCGACGGTCCGCCGGCTGTTCTTTCCCAAGACGCGGCTCCAGGTCGCCGGCGTGGCCGCCGGGGACGTGCGGATCGTCGGGCCGTATCAGGAGCCCCGGCTAGTAGGCCGCATCGCCTCTGCGACCGGACAGATCGAGCAGCAGGCGTTTGACCGGGCCTCAGGGGAGTTCGCGTACTACGGGAGTCTTCTCCGTGTCGCCAACGCTCGCGCGCACGCGGGCGGGGGCCAGGTGAGCGGCAGCGGGTGGTGGACGACAGGGGCACCGGATTTCCTCCTCGATGTGCATCTGGACGGGACCGACGCCACGTGGCTGTCGCGGTGGTCGCCGACGAGGCTTCCCGCGGCCGATGGCCGCGTGACCGGCGATCTGCTGGCGCTACGCCGCGGCACCGACCTGCGGATCGCGGCTCACGCCTGGATGGATCGGCCCCGGATCAGCGGCTTGCGGCTGGACGCGCTCGAAGCGACCTTCCGCACGGATCCTGCCGGCGTCCACCTGGAACAACTGGCGGCGCGCCAGGGCCCGTCGTGGGCAGTGGCTCATGGCCGCGTGCGCCCGGAAGGGACACTGGCGCTATCCGCCAGCGGCGGCGGCATCGACCTCGCCGCCCTCCCAGGGCTTCCAATACGAGGGGTTGCGGCCGGCCGCGCCGATTTCACAGGACACGTCTCCGGCACGCTCGCCGCGCCTGAACTGGCCGGGCACGTCCGTGTCGAGGAAGGGCAGGTGGCGGGTCTGGCGTTCGACACCGCCGGCGGTACAGTGGCCCTGCGCCGCGGCGCGCTGCGGCTGGACCATGTCGCCGCCCGCCGTGGGCGCGCACAATACCGCGCCACGGGGAGCGTCACCTGGGACGACGTGCCCCGGCTGATGCTGGATGTCGAGGCAGACCGCGCTTCCGCCCCCTCGCTGGGCCGCCTCGCCCGGCTCCCCTTCGAGGTCACGGGGCAGGTCGACGCCCGGGTCCGGCTTGAGGGCCCGGCGTCCAGGCTCTCGGCCCACGGCACCGTCTCGCTGCGGGAGGCGCAGGTGTACGGGCAGACGGTGGATGTCGCCTCCGGCGCCTTCCGATGGGATGGGACCCGGCTGACCGTCGAAGGCGGGTCGGTGCGCCGCAACGATTCCCTCATTCAGGTCGCGGGCATCATCGACCGCCGCACCGGGTTCGGGCTCGACATCGCCGCCCGCGGGCTCAATCTCGAGGACGCGGCACTGCCGCCGGTGGGTGCGACCCGGGTCGAAGGGCGGGTCGATGTGACCGGTCGGGTCACGGGCCGTCCCTCCGCCCCGGTGCTGACGCTGGCGGCGTCGTCCACTGACCTGACGATCAATGGCATCCGGTTCGACGACGCGTCGGGGCAGGTGCGGTGGGAGGGCCACACGCTCCGCCTGGACCCGCTGCGCCTGGGGCTGCGCGACGAACGCTATCAGATCGAAGGGGACATCGTCTTCGGGCGAGAGCCCGCGCTGTCGCTCACTGCGACCGTCACCTCCGGCCGACTCTCGACGCTGCTGGGGATGGCCAACGTCCGGCTGGGGCTTCCATTGGACGGCACCGTGTCGGGACTGGCGACGATGGAGGGGCCGGTGGCGAACCCCACCGCGCGCCTCGACCTCCGCCTTGCCGGGGGACGCTTCGCCGACCATACGCTGATCGATGGGCACGCGGACCTGACGCTGCGCGACGGCGGCGTGACCATCAAGGAGTTCCAGGTTCGCCCGGAGCGAGGGCTCATCGCCGTGCAGGGCCGTCTCAACCTGCGAGGGGAAAGTCAGATCGAGGTCGACGGGAGAGACCTGGCTCTCGACCTGCTGCGGCCGTTCTTCCGGCTGCGACGGCCGCTGCTCGGGCGGCTGAACTTCACCATGCAGCTCGGCGGTACCCTGGCCTCGCCCGAGATCGGCTTCTCGCAGGAGATCACCCGGGGCGGGATCGAGGGCGCCACGTTTGATTCGCTGGTGGCCAACGTCTTCTACCGTGACGGGCTGCTGCAGGTCCAGCAGGCGCTGCTGGTCCAGAACGGCCACAAACTGCGCGCCTCGGGTTCGGTGCCCTTCAACCCGGCGCTGCTTCGCTTCGACGATCGCCGGCCGATGGAGTTTCGTCTCCGGCTGGCCGACGTCAACCTGGGCCTGCTCCGCCTGTTCACGGATCGGGTGATGGATGCCGTGGGCGCGGTGGAGGGGGAGGTGCTGGTCAGCGGCACGGTGGCCGCGCCTCACGTCACCGGCGGGATGCAGGTCCGTGACGGCCGGGTGCGCCTGCGCGGGTTGGAGACACCCCTGGAGGCCATCCGCCTGAGCCTGCAGTTCGACGATAACGTCGTCCGCGTCGCCGAAGGCACGGTCCGGTTGGGCACCGGCATCGCGCGGCTGGATGGGGCCGCGCGGATCGTGCAGTTGCCGTCGGCGGGCGCGGCGCTGGTCGTGAGCGAAGACGCCCCCCTGGTCCTGCAGGGCAGCAACCTGCGGGTCGTGGTGCCGCCGTTCGTGGACGCCCGCGCCGAGGGCGTGCTGCGGCTGTGGGGAACACTCGGCGATCCCCGCCGTCCTCCGACGGTGGGTGGCCGCGTGACGGTCTCTGACGGGACGATCACGGTGGCGTCGGTCGGCGACGGCGAACCGCTCAGGGCGCCGCTGGCCTTTCACGGCGTGCGATTCGATGTGGGTCGCAACCTGGCCGTGCAGGTGGGTGGCATGCGGCTCGACCTGAAGCCGGAGGCCTCCGTGGTGCTGACCGGCACGTTGAGCGCACCGATGCTGGAAGGGACCGTGTCCGCCCAGCAGGGGAAGGTGCTGGCGTTTGGCACGGTGTTCGACCTCCTCGAGGGCACCGCGATGTTCCGGCCGCATCAGGGCATCATCCCTGCGGTCTCGGTCCAGGGGGAGACCCAGGTCGGGACCACCCATGTCACGCTGGCGCTCCGGGGGACGCCGCCTGACGGGCTCCGGCGGGAACTGCGATCCGATCCGGAACTCTCCGAGCCCGAAATCCTCAGGCTGCTGGGTCGCTACGCGGGCTTCGGCCGGCTGATCGAAGGGGACATTTCCGGCGCCGTGCGCACCGAGATCAGCCGGCGCCTCTTCGGACGCGTGACCGCGTCTGTGGGCCGGGCCTTCGCGCTGACCGAACTGACCGTCGAGTATGACTTTGAGGGACCGCTCTCGCTGCGGGCCGGCAAGCTGCTGCTGCGCGATCTCTACCTGACCGTGGAGACGACGTTTGCCGCCCAGACCCGGTGGCTGTGGGGCCTCGAGTACCGTCTGGCCCGCGGCTGGCAGTTCACACTGCGCGTGGGGTCCGACGGGAATCGAGAGGCCGTCGTCTGGTACACCACGCGCTTCTGACCGCGCAACAGGACTTCGCCGCAGCGGGTCGAACGGGTCTCCGGTAAAGGCCGATCGCACCGGAGGGATCTCCCGGGGATGTTTGCCGACTACCTGCGCGAGCTGCAGAAGGTGGCCCTGTTGAGCCCGGCGGAGGAGGCCGACCTCTGGCAGGCGTACCGCTACCGCGGTGAGCACGCGGGCCGGCAGCGGTTGATCGAAGCCTACCAGCCGCTGGTCTTCAAGATCGTGATGCAGCTTCGGCCGCCGGAGCCGCTGTTGATGGACCTGATTCAGGAAGGCGTGGTCGGGCTCATCGAGGCTGTTGAACGGTTTGATCCGGCGCGCGGAGTGCGATTCTCCACGTTCGCCACGTACCGGATCCGCGGCAGGGCGCTGAACGCTCTGGATCGGGTCCGGGCCGATGTGTCGCTGGAGCAGATCCTCGGGCTGACCGAAGAGTCGGCGCTGGCCAGGCTGGCCGATCCCGCGGCGGCCTCGGCGCTGACCGGCGTCGAGGATCGGGCACTGGTCGAACACGTGCTGCGGCTCATCGACCGTCTTCCGCCTCGCGAGCGAGCCGTGCTGGCCGCCATGGTGGGCGCCAAGGAGCCACGGCGCATCGCCAGGGAACTGCACATCAGCCTGTCACACTTCTACCGGCTGCAGAAGCAGGCGACCGACCGGTTGCGCGCGATGCTGAGCCTGGAAACCATGCACCAACCACAGCGCGCGTCAGGATACTAGTTACTGACGCGGCTGGAGGGAGCAGGGATGGAGGATCGCTCGATCGACCTCACCGAACGCATTGCCTTTGCCGAGGGCTGGCTGGCCCGTGCCAGGCGGCAGGTGCAGGACGGCCATCATGCCCGGAGCCTGCTGACGTTGATGCTGGCCGAGGCGGAAATGCACCGGGCGCGTGAGCTCGCCACGGTCGTCCCACCGTCCTCGCTGTCTCGACACCCGTGGGTGCAGATGGCGCTGACTGTCTCCGCGGCGGTGGTCCTGGTGGGTCTGGTGCTGGTGGCATGGAGGCCTGGACTGTCTGCCGATCCCGTGGCGGCCGATCGGTCCGGACCACCCATCGTCGTGCTGCCCGGCGCGAGCGGATCGATGCTGCGGATGGTACAGGCCGCGGAAGCGCCGGCGGAGGCTCCGGTGGTGGTGAAGTCCGTGATCGTGCGGGTCGCCGTCCCCGTGGCCGCACCACAGCTGCGGCTCGATATCTCGGCCCCACCCCCGCCGCCCGTGGTGCCGGCCGCCGCGCCGGCCCAGCGCCACGACGCTCCATCGGCGTCAGCGAGCGCAGCCCCGGCCAGCGCCGCGGCCGCGCCGGCAGCGGCGGCGGCGACTCCTCCGCTGCTCAGTGAAGCAGACCTGATCGATCTGGTCCTGGCAGCGGAGCGCTCGCTGCGACGGGCCAACCACTAGCCGCCAGCCGGCCGGAGATGCGAGGCGCCGGACCCTTGCGCGCTGCGGGACCACGGTGATACCCTGAGCACGCACACGCGCCCGGCCCATCAGCGTTCGGGCGCCGTCGACACCTCGCCTGCAGCGTCTCTCGACTGAAGGAGGAAGAGGTTGCCCTTCTCTGCGCATGTGTGCCGGAGGCTGACCGCCGCTGGTATTCTGACCTCGCTCGTGGTTGTGCTCGTGGTCCTGATGGGTGCGGCCATCCCGGCATCGGCACAGCCGACGCCCACGCCGCAACCCAGCCCGTCTCCGCGCGCCACGCCGACGCCCACCCCGCGGCCTGCCCAGACACCGGCCCCGGCGGTGGCTCCTTCCCCGACCCCCACGCCAGGCCCCGGGCAGACGCCGCGGCCGTCCCCGGCGCCGACCCCTGTCCCGTCGCCGACGCCGACCCCGCCGCCTCCCAAAGTCACCGACGTGGTGGTGCGCGGGCTGGAGCGCGTGGATGCCTCCGTGGTGCTGGATTCCGTCGGCGTCCGGATCGGCGAGTTCCTCTCCGATGAGCGACTGCGGGCCGACGCGGCGGCCATCATCGCCACGGGGTGGTTCGCCGATGCCAACGTCCGGATCGAGCCGTTCCGCGATGGGGTCCGCGTGGCATTCATTGTCGTGGAGAACCCGCTGATCGGCGAGGTGGTGATCGAAGGGAACACCGTGATCCCGACGCCGGAACTGGATCGGGCCCTCGACCTGCCGCGGGGCCAGGTGCTCAACATCATCAGGCTGCGCGATGGCGCCCGCAAGATCGAGAAGCTCTACGAGGAGCGGGGGTACGTGCTGGCCCGGGTTGTGGACATCAACGTCACCGGGAACGGGGCAGCGCGGCTGCGCCTGCGCATCGCCGAGGGCAAGGTCGAGGCGGTGGAGTACAAGGGGCTGACCAAAACCCGGCGCGTCGTGGTCGACCGGGGCGCGATCGTCACGGCGGGCCGGGTGTTCAACATCAACGAACTGAACAGGGACCTTCAGCGCCTCTTCAACCTGGAACTGTTCGAGAACGTCCAGGCCCGGCCCAGACCGGGGAGTACCCCGGAGCTGGTCGTCGTCGAGATTGAAGTCAAGGAACAGCGAACCCAGCAGGCCCGGTTTGGCCTCGGGTACGGCGACCGGACCGGCCTCGTGGGGCTGGTGGAATACTCCGAGCGGAACTGGAGGGGGCGCAACCAGTCCATCACGCTGCGGTTTGAGCGCGGCCTCGGCGAGCGGCAGGTGCCCTCCACCACGGGGCCGTCCACCAACAACTTCTCCCTGATCTTCCGGGACCCGTATCTCGATGCGAAGCAAACGGCGATGGAGGTCGCGCTCTACCAGGCCAACCTGGTCGAGTTCGAATATGGCACCAATGCGGAGATCACCTCACGGTTCCTGACCGACCGGCTGGGCAGCGCCATCGGGTTCTCACGGCCGCTGGACCCCCAGACCTCGCTGACGCTGCGCCTGCGCTCGGAGCGTGTCCTCCTGACCGTGCTGCCCCTGGACCCCACCGTGACCATCTGTCCGCCGCCACCGCCGCCCGACCCCGACCCGTGCCCGCCACCGACGAACTTCAAGCCCGGCCGGACCATCGGCCTCACCCTGAGCGCGCTGCGCGACCGGCGCGACCACCGTCTGACGCCGACCAAGGGCGACCGGCTCGGAGTCGCGCTGGACTTCGGCCTGCCGGTGCTCGGCGGCGAGTTCGGCTTCGGCAAGTACAGCGCCGACTACGCGCGCTACTTCCCTGCGGGGTCGGGGGTGCTGGTGGGACGGGCGCTGGTGGGGTTCAGCCACGGCGATCTGCCGTACCAGGAGCAGTTCATTCTGGGAGGGCCGTCGACGTTGCGGGCGCTGTCCTACGCCCAGTTCCGCGGGCTCAGCATGGCGCTCCTCAACGCGGAGTACCGGTTGCCGCTCGGAACCCTCATCCGGCAGCTCAGTCAGGTCACGGGGATCCTCTATGTCGATGTCGGGAGCGCGCCCATCTCATCGAGCCTCCAGTACGGGGCCGGAGTCGGCGTGACCGTCGTTACACCCGTGGGACCGATCCGCGTCGATTACGCCACTGGTCCATGGGGGCGACAGACCTGGATCACCATCGGCCAACCCTTCTGAGCCGCCGCCTGAGGCTCCGCGCAGGCGGGGCGTCCTGGCGCGCGGCCCTGCTGCTGGTGGCCGTGCTGGCCGTGGCCGCCCCGATGGCCCGTGCCGCGGATCCCATCCAGCGGGTTGAGGTCAGGCTCACCGTCGACGGTGGCGATCCGCACCCGCTGGTGGTCCGACGACTGGTGGAGTCGATCGGGACGGCGGCCGAGCGGCTGCTGATCGGCAGGGACAGTGAGGTCGTGGCCCGACAGGAGACCGCGCTGGCCGGCGTCCTCCGTGAGGTCGTCGACCGGGTCGTGCGGGGCTATCGCGTCCAGGCGCTGACCTTCCAGACGGCGGCCACCACGGCGGTCATCGTGCAGGTCGAGCCGCGTCCGCCCATCCTGCCTGAGGTGCCGGTGGTGACCAGGTTGGACGCGGTGCATCCCGATGCGCACCCGCTGGTGCGCACGGTGCTCGACCCTGCGCTGCCCGAACTCCGCCGGCTGACCCTGCGCCTCCCGATGGAGGCGCTGGAGTGGGCCGGCCCGATCCTGGAACGGCGGATCACGGAGGTCATCGAGAACACCGCCGCCGGGTTCACCGCGACCGGCCGGGTCGAGACGGCGCCGGTGGCGCGGCTCGTCGTGGCGGTCGCGCCCCGCGACTCCCGCGTGATCCGCGACGTCGGCGTCCGCTTCCGCTCGTCGTCGATCCCCTATGCTCTCCTGAACCAGCATGGCCCGCAGGTCACCTCCATGGCCGAGCTGCTGCGGGGTCTGCCGGTGGTGTTCGCCACGGCGCACCGGATGCGGCTGGAAGAAGCGATCGCCGCGCAGCTGGCGGCCTACGCCCCGGCGCGGGAGTACAGCGTCATCGCGCGGCCGGTGCTGCAGGTGGCGGAGGTCACCTACGTGACCGTGTTGGCCGACTCGACCGTGTACCGCGGCCGTCTGGAAGCCCGGCTGAACGTGGGGACGGTCGCCCCGGTCCCGGACGTGCGCGTGCAGCTCGGCCGCGCGTGGGGATCCATTGAGCCGTTTGTGGAGTTGACGCTCATCCCCTCGAATCTCGCCTTCCGGTGGGCGACGGGAGTCCGCGTGGAACTGGGCAGCGACGTGACTGTCGGTCTGAAAGCGCGCCTGGACGGGGGAGACCAGGAGACCTTCATCACCTACCGTCTGTCGCCGGACATGCAGGTCCGGGGCGCGTACTTCATGCGCACCGAATATATCGAGACGACCCTGACTTTCCGCCTGAACGAGTTCCTGTCGCTGGAGGCCGTTGCGGCCTCCAATGGCCCGATCTTCCTCCGGCTGGTCAGCAACCTGTAACCGCGGCCGACGAGGCCGGGCCGCATTGACAGGGTAGGGTACAATGGGCCTGTGTCTGAGACATGACTCGCCATGGCCGTGGTGTGAAAAGGAGGGTGACCAATGCGTGTTGATGGCCGGAAGGTAGCCATCGTGGCGGGGCTCGTCGTGGTCGTGGTGGTGGCCGCCGGCCTGCTGGTGCGACAGGCGCCTGCCCTGGCCCAATCCTTCTCCGTCGGCTTCGTCGACATGCAGCGTGCGCTGGATAACCATCCACGGAAAGCCAGCTCCGAGCGGGCGCTGCAGGAGTTCTTCCAGGCCAAGCAGCGCGAATTTCAAGAACGCAGCAAGACCATGACGGCCTTCCAGCGTCAGGAACTGGATCGCCAGCTGCAGCAGCAGATCCTGGAGAAGCGCAACGAGCTGCTCGGAGGCCTCGACAAGGAACTGCGTGGCGCGGTGGAAGTGGTTGCGAAGGTGGCCGGCGTCACGGTGGTCCTCGATCGGGCGGTCGTGCTCTACGGCGGCACCGATTTGACCGAGGCCGTGATCAAGCAGATCAAGGGCAAGTAGGCATGTCGCGTCTGGGCGCCGCGGTCCTGCTGGCCGTCTTGGGCGTCTCCGCCGGCGTGTTGCTGGCGATGGGCGGCCCATCGGGCGTGCGGCGACCGGAGGACCGCACGGCGCCACCGGCACCGGCGCCCGCGGAGACCGGCGCTCCGGCGTCGGTGGCGCAGCCCGCCGGCAGCGCCGTGGGCATTATCGATATGCTGGCGGTCCTCCGGGCTCACCGGCGGTGGCCGGATCTCGAAGCCCTGCTGAAGAAGATCGACGCCCTCCAGCTCCGTCTGGCCAACCCGCCGGCGCCGCCGCCGCTCCCGACCGTGGATGTCCGCCGCGAACTCGAGGAGGAAGCGGATCGTCTGTCCGCGACCTACCGGGAGGAACTCACGGCGCTCGAGGACCAGGCGAAGCGGCGCCTGGAGGCGTACGCGAACGACGTGAAAGCCGAGCAGGAAGCGCATCTGGCCGACCGTCACAAGCAGGTCAACACCGACCTGCAGCGGATGGTGGAAGCCAAGCGAGACGAACTCCAGCGGGAACTGGAGAAGTTCGAAGTGGCCACCATGGCCGAGTACCGGATCCCGCTGCTCAACCTGCGGCTGAAGGCGGACGTGGTGGGCATCAACACCGAGGAAGAGGCCAAGCGGCTGACGGACGAAGCCGACCGGCTCATCAAGGAGCGCGACGGCAAGATCCGGGCCAGGGCCCAGGCGCTGGAGCAGCAACTCCAGGAGTTTCAGAAGGCCAGGACGGCCGAGGCGGAGGCGCAGTTCAAGGCCCTGATCGCGTCGCTGGAAGAGGAAGGCAACAGACTGGTCCGGGAGAAAGAGGCCGAGTTGCGCGCCGAGCTCGAATCAGCGGCCAAGGAACGAGAGCGGTTGCTGAACGAGGCCATCGAGGAACGCCGGAAACTCGTGGTCGGCGGGACCGAAGAGCAGGTGCGCGCGGCGCAGGAGCGGTACGCGCGCCAGCTGAAGGCCGAGGGCGCCCGCCTGCAGGCCGAACTCCAGGCCGTGATGGAGCAGCGGTTCCGGCTCGAAGACAGCATGGTGGCCGAGATCAAGATCGAGATCGCGTCAGTGGCGCAGGAGCGCAGGGTCGACGTGGTCCTGACCCGGGTGGTGGCCAGCGTCAAGACCGCCGACCTGACGCAGGATGTGATCGCCAGGCTCCGGCGCCAGTAGCCGAAGCGCACGGGCATGGGATGGAGTCTGGGGATGAGAACTCGGCGTACCGTCGGTGCCGTCGCGGCGCTGGCGCTGATCGCCATCTTGACGGCGGGGTGCACCGTCGGACGGGTCGGGCTGGTGGACAGCCAGCGGATTTTGACCGAGAGCGCCAAAGCCCTGCGCTACCAGAAAGAGATCGACGACCGGGAGCGGCTTATGGCCACCGACCTGCAGTTGCTGGCCGGCCAGCTCTCCCGTGAAGACCTCGAAGCCCGCCGCGCCCAGCACTTCCGGGAGTTGCAGGTCCTGCGGGCCCAACTCGAGGAGACGCTGAACCGGGAGGTGCGGGATGCCATCCAGCAGGTCGTGCGCGAGAAACGCCTGCGCGGGGTGATCGTGAAGGGGCCCGTAGTCTACAGCAGGCCCGGCACCACGATCGACATCACGCAGGATGTGATCGACCGGCTGAAATAGCCTCCGTCCCGCGGTGGCGGCGATGAAACTCGCGGAACTGGCACGCCTGGCCCAGGCCGAGCTGACAGGATCGGGTGAGATCGAGATTCGCGCCGTGACCGACCCGGCGCATGCCCACCCTGACGCATTGGTGCTGGTGGCCGACGCCGCGCGGCTGGCTGAGGCTGAAGCGTCGGCCGCGGGCGCGCTGTTGGTCCCCAGCACCGCGCCGCCGGTGCGCAAGCCGGCGTTGCGCGCACAGAACGTGCGCGCGGCCTTCGCCAGGGTGCTGGGGGCTTTCGCCCCTCCTCCGCGCGCAGGCGAAGGCATCCATCCCACGGCGGTGATCGCCCCCGACGCGCAGATCGGGCCAGAGGCGACGATCGGCCCCCTGGTGGTGATCGACGCCGGTGCATCCGTCGGCGCGCGCACGGTGGTGCTGGCCGGGACCGCCCTCGGGGCGCGGGTGCGGATCGGCGCGGACTGCCTGCTGCATCCAGGCGTCACCATCTACCCGGACTGCGTCGTCGGCGACCGGGTCATCATCCACAGCGGCACGGTCATCGGCAGCGACGGATTCGGGTATGCGACAGACCAGGGGATCCACCTGAAGATCCCGCACCTCGGGCGCGTCGTGATCGAGGATGACGTCGAGGTCGGGTCCAACGTGTCCATCGACCGCGCCACGTTGGGCGAGACCCGGATCGGGCGCGGCACCAAGATCGACAACCTGATCCAGATCGCCCACAACGTGGTGATCGGCGAAGGAGTCATCATCGTCGCGCAGGTCGGGATCGCCGGGAGCGCGACCATCGGCCCAGGCGCGATCCTGGCGGGCCGGGCGGCCGTGGGCGATCACCGCACGGTGGGGGCGGGCGCGCGGGTTCTGGGGTTGGCCGGCGTGACGAAGGATGTTCCGGCCGGGGCGACGGTCTCGGGCTATCCCGCGCACGACCACCGTGAGGCCCTGCGCCTGGAGGCGGCCCTGCGCCGGCTCCCGGAGCTGTTCACCCGGGTGGAGGCGCTGGAGGCCCAGAGGAGCAGGCCGCGGCGGCGCGTCGGCCGCCCGCGGCGCTCGTCATGAGGGGACCTCGCCCGGCGGTCGCCGCCTGGCTTGCGGCAGTCCTTTCGCTGGGGGGGCTCATCGCGCCGGGCAGTCCTGCGACAGGCGCCCCACCACAGACGACCACGACTCCGGGGCTGCGGGGGGAAGTGGTCGTGGTCCGGCTGGCCGGGCGTCCCGCCCGCGCGGAACTCCGCGTGCGAGGACGCCCGGTGGCGCGCCTCTCCGGGGCCACCGCACGCCAGCGGCTGGAGACCGCTGCCCGCCGGCTGGCGCGGCCGCTGCTCCCCCCGGTGGTCGTTGCCGTGACGGCGAGGCGCCGCGCGGCTGATCTCGTCGTCGACGGCACGGTCGTGCTCTCGGCCGAGCGCCTCGACGCCTCGCGTGATGGAACCGACCCGCCGACGCTGGCCCGGCGCTGGGCGCGTGCCCTGGAGGATGCCCTGGCGATTCCGCCGATCGCCGTCTCGCCTTCGAGTCTGGTCCTGGCGCCCGCCGGTGTGGGCGTGGCCAGGGTCAGCACGGCGATCCCGGGCCGTGTGATCATCGGATCGTTTGATCCGGAGGTGGTGGAGGTGACGCTGCGCCGCGACGAGGTGCGCGTCACCGGCCGGCGCCTGGGCAGCACGATCGTGCCCCTGCGGTTCGGGCCGTACCGCGCCGACGTGGCGGTCTCGGTACGGCCGCCAGCAGGCACCGTGCCATGGATCACCGAGGTCATCGTCACGGGGACGCAGGCGCCTCCGGCGCTGGTGCGCGAGGCCGTCGAGCGGCGGCTCTTCCAGGTCGTCCAGCGTCGCCCAGGGGCCACGGTGGTGATCGGCCCTGTCGCGGTGCCCGGTCCGGTCGCACCCGGGGCGTCGGTGCCGATTCCTGTGGCGGTCAGCGTCAGGAGCCCGTACGGCGCCCCCGTGGACGGGACCGTCATCGTGACCGTGACGAACACCCCGCTGCGGCTGGGTGACCCCGACGTGCTGCTTGTCAGCAACCGACCCGAGACCATCACGGCGAATGGCCGCCTGTTCCAGGAGACCCTCACTGCGGGTCGGCCGGCGCGGTTCCTCTTCCATCATATGAATGGGGACGCGTCTCAGCCCCGCGTCCTGAAGATCACGCTCAACAATCCCGGCGGGGCCCGTGCCCGCGTGCACTACCTGGCCGGCCTGGCCGGTCCCTCGCCCGATCCGCTGCAGATCGGCCATCAGGCCACCTCCCGGTTTCTGACGGCGCTGACCGCGGGCCAGGGCTACATGGTGGAGGTGCCGCCGCGCAGCGCGACGGCGTTCGAGGCCTACACCCTGGCGCCGCGGGCGCTCGTGTCGGGCCTGATGCAGTTCCAGGTGGTCGAAGGTGGACCGGTGGACCTGACGGTGCATGTCCGGGTCCCCTGGCTGCTGGATGGCACCGTGACGGTCGACCTGGGGCCGTGGGCGTTTCCCCACCCGCGCGGGACGTTTCCGGGGTCCGTGGTGGAAGTGGCACGGGAGTTGCTCGCACATCAGCCCGCCCCCGTGGCCGACCTCGGCGTGATGTCCGGGTTGCGCGACGTGCGGACCGGAGAACCGCTGGTGGGCGACTACGGCGTGCTCTACCGGCTTCGGCTGCGCCTCGTGAATCCCACCGACCGCGAGGTGACCACGATGCTTGTGGCGAATGCTGCCGGTGGGCCGGCCCGCGGGCTCTTTCTGATCAACGGCGCGGCCGTGGACGCGGGGCTGCTGCAGCCGAACGAGGAGCGTGCGGTGACGTCCTTCGCGGTCGCCGCCGGGAGCGCGCGCGACGTGGTGATCCTGACCATGCCCATCGCCGGGTCCTTTTATCCTGTCCGGCTGGCGGTGCGGCCACGATGACCATGACGTCGCTGCAGCGCACCATCGCTCGCCCGGTCATGGTGTCGGGGGTCGGGCTGCACTCGGGCGCGCCCAGTGCGGCCCGCCTGCTGCCCGCGCCTGTGGACTCCGGCGTCATCTTCCAACGCGTCGACCTGGACGGGGCTCCGATGATCCCGGCCCGCCTGGGAGAGGTGGTGGCCACCGAGCGAGGCGTCGTGCTCGGACGGCAGGCCCCGGTGGCCACGGTGGAGCACCTGCTGTCGGCCGCGCGGGGGCTGGGCATCGATAACATCCGGGTCGAACTGCAGGGGGAGGAACTCCCGTGCGGCGACGGGAGCGCGCGGATCTTCGTCGACGCCCTGACGCAGGCCGGACCCATGGAGCAGGCCGCGCCACGCCGCCCCATCGTGCTCGACGTGCCGGTGTGGGTCAGCGCCGGCAGCAGCATCATCGTCGCGGTGCCGGCGCCGCGGTTCCACGTCACGTATGTCACCACGGCCGACGGGGTGGCGGTGGGACCGCAGATGGCGGAGTTCAACGCCGAGACCGATGACTACGCTACCGCCATCGCGCCCGCCAGGACCTGGGGGATGCTCACCGAGGTGGAGTCGCTGCGAGCCCGGGGGCTCGCCCGGGGCGCCTCGCTGGCCACGACGCTGGTGATCGGGGAAGAAGGGTTCGTGAACGAGCCGCGGTTTCCCAACGAGATGGCGCGGCACAAGATCCTCGACGCGGTGGGCGATCTCTCGCTGCTCGGCCGGCCGCTGCGCGCGCACATTCTGGCCGTGCGGGCCGGGCACAGTCTGCACGTCGCGCTGGCGCGCGAAATCACCCGCCGGATCGGCGACCAGGACGGCGTGGTGGGAGGGTAAGGTGCGCGAACCGGCCAGCACCCGAGGGCCGACGGTCCACCCGACAGCGGTGGTGCACCCGCTGGCGGAACTGGACGACGGGGTGGAGATCGGACCCTATGCGGTCCTGGCGGCCGACGTGACCATCGGCGCCGGGACCGTCGTCGGCGCCCATTCGGTCATCCACGACGGCGTCCGCGTGGGCCACAACAACACCCTGGCCGCGCACGTGATCCTCGGGGGCCTCCCGCAGGATCGGGCCTACCGGGGGGAGCGCACAGGCGTCGTTGTCGGCGACGGGAACATCCTGAGTGAATTCGTCAGCGTGGATCGGGCTACGGGGGAAGGGCAAGAAACCCGGATCGGCTCCGGCGCGTACATCATGTCGTTCGTCAAGATCAGCCATAACTGCGACATCGGGGACGGTGCCACCATCGTCAGCGGATCGCAGGTCGCCGGACGGGTTCACATCGGCGAGCACGCGTTCATCGGCGGCATGTCCGGGATTCACCAGTTCGTGCACATCGGCCGCCTCGTGATGGTCGGCGGACTGTCGGGCGTGAGCCAGGATGTGCCGCCCTATCTCATGGTGGCGGGATTCCGGTGCCGTGCGGTCGGGCTGAACAGGGTCGGTCTGCAGCGCCACGGCGTGCCCCCCGAAGACCGGCTGGCCCTGCGGCGGGCCTTCAGGATCTTCTTCCAGTCGGGGCTGTCGATGGAGGCGGCGCTGCGCGCGCTCGAGGAGGAAGCGGCCCGGAGCGTTCCCGTCCAGCACTTCCTCGACTTTATGCGCGCCGCCAGGACACGGAACCGGGGGATTGTACGATGGCAGGTCGAGACGGAATAGTCGGGCTCCTGGCCGGCACTGGATCGTTTCCCGAGGTCCTGGCCCAGGCGGTCAAGTCCTCGGGCCGAACGCTGGTGTGCGTACAGGTGGCCGGCGACTCGCCTGCGCTGCCGGCGATCGCCGACCACTACTACCGGTGCGCGCCCGGCGCGTTGCGCCAGGTGCTGGACACCCTGCAGACCCACCACGTGGAGGAAGTGCTGCTGGCCGGCCGCTTTTCCCGTGCCAACCTGCTCACGCAGGGCGACGCGCTGAGGGACATGCAGCTGTCTCTGGCCTCCGATCGCCGCGACGTGCCGCTGTTCGAGCGTCTGGCTGCGCTGCTGGCCGGCATGGGGATCGAGTTGGTGGATCAAACGCGCTATGTCGGCGATCTGCTCGCCCCTCCGGGCGTGCTCACCTCCCGGCTCCCGACCCCGGAGGAAGCCTCCGACCTGGCCTTTGGTCAGACGGTCGCGCGGCGCCTGGCCGATCTCGATGTGGGGCAGACCGTCGTCGTGCGGCGCGGGGTGATCCTGGCGGTGGAAGCCGCGGAAGGCACCGATGCCACCATCCGCCGTGGGGGCGCCATCGTGCCGGGGACAGTGGTGGTCAAGGCCAGCCGCAATCACCAGGATCCCCGCTTCGACATTCCTGCCGTCGGTCCGGGCACCGTCGCGGCCATGGCGGACGTCCAGTCCCGGATCCTGGGCATCGACGCGCGCCGGACCCTGCTGCTGAATCGCGAGCGCATGATCGCCGACGCCGAGGCCGCAGGCATCACCGTAATCGCCGTCGACGCGCCGCCGCTGGGCACGCCGCTGCATGGCCACTCCTAGCCCGTGCCCCGGGCTCATCACTCCAGGGGGGGTGCCGGTCAGGGCGGGCCACGGCGGGTCGTCTTCGTTGCAGGGGAGGTCTCTGGGGATGCGCACGGCGCGGATCTGGCGCGGGAGCTCAGGGCGCTAGATCCAACGGTGCGCCTGGAAGGCGTTGGCGGCCTCCGCATGGCGGCCGCCGGCGTGTCGCTGATCGAGGACAGCAGCGCCTGGGGGGTCATTGGCTGGTTCGAGGCGGCGCGGCACCTGCGGCCGTTCCTGCGCCGGCTCCGGACGCTGGCCGTGCGGCTGCGGGCGAACCCGCCGGACGTGCTGGTGCCGATCGACTTCCCCGGCTTCAACCTGGCGCTGCTCAAGCGCGTGCGGGGATGCTGTCCCGCGGTGTACTACGTGCCGCCGATGGTCTCGGTCCGCCGCGGCCGCCGGGCCGCGCGCGTCGCCGCCCTCGGGGCGCGGCTGCTGGCGGTGTTTCCCTTTGAGGCGGATGCCTACCGCCGCGCCGGCGCAAACGTGACGTTTGTGGGACATCCGGCCATAGACCACATCCGCGCGGTCGAGCCGGCAGACGCGGTGCGCCGGGGTCTCAGCCTGACGGCCGACGCGCCGGTGCTGGGCCTGCTGCCGGGCAGTCGGCGTCAGGAACTGGCCCTGCTCCTGCCGCCCATGCTCGAGGCGGCCCGGCGCGTCCTGACGGCGCAGCCAGCGGTGCGCCTGCTGCTGTCGTGCGCCTCGCCGATCTTTCGGGCGGAGATCGAGGCCGCGGTCGCGGCGTCGGGGCTCCCGATCACGGTGGTCGACGGCGGTCGCGACGTGATGGCGGCCAGCACGGTCGTCCTGCTCGCCTCGGGGACCGCGACGGTGGAGGCCATGCTGCTGGGAGTGCCGATGGTCGTGGTCTACCGCGCGTCCTGGTCGACCTGGTGGCTCGCCAACCTGATCAAGGCCGTGCCGTGGGCGGCGCTGCCGAACATCCTGGCGCGCGAGGTGGTGGTCCCCGAACTGCTGCAGCGCCGCGCGGCCGCCGACGCGATGAGCGCGGCTGCGCTGGACGTGCTGACGCATCCTGAGGCGCGAGAACGGATGCGCCGGCGTCTGCTGGATCTCGCCGAGGCGTTGGGGCCGCCCGGGGCCTCCCGCCGCGCCGCCGCCGAAGTGCTGGCGGCGATGGGCGCCGTCACCTTGAAGGCGCAAATGGCCATCAAGTAAGATGAGGCGGGCCGGGACGGAGGCGTGACGATCATGGCAGGCAGGATGCGATGGCTTGCCCTCGGGCTCGCCGTCGCCGCGATCCCGGTGCTCGTGTGGGTGCTCCTGCAGCCTTCGGCTCCGGCGCCCGGGCCGACGAGTGCGCCCGCGCGACCGGCATCGGAAGATGCCGCACCCTCCACCGTGGCGGTGGCGAGCCCGGCGACGCCCCCCGTCTCGCGTGCGTCGCCCCCTGCGCGGCCGGGCGGGATTCCCCCGGTCGAGGTTCAACATACGTCGATCTCCTCGGTGGATCCCCAGGGGCGCCGGCAGTGGGACCTGCGAGCCGACTCGGTGGTCGTTGACAGCAGCGCCGGCACGGCGACATTAACGACGGTCCAGGGGACCTACTATCAGGCCGGCGAGCCCGCGATGACATTCGCGGCGCCGCGCGGCACGTTCTACATCGCCACGCGCAACGCGACGCTGACGGGCGGCGTGCGGGCCAGGAGCACCTCCGGACGGTCGCTGGAAGCCGAGGTGGTGAAGTGGTTTCCGAAGGTGCAGCAGATCGAGGCCAGCGGTCACGTGGTGCTGCGCCAGGCCGGGATGACGGTCCGGGCCGATCGCCTGACCGCCGACGTGGCGCTGCAGCGGACCAGGCTGTCGGGCAACATCCGGGTCACGGTGGCGGAGTAACGCCATGCGCGACCGCCTGCGTCCCTGTGTCTGGCTGCTGCTGGCGATCGCCCTGAGCCCGCCGGCGGCGTGGGCGCAGGTGCCCACGGCCAGGGACGGCATTGAGATCACCGGGGCCACGTACCTGGAGCTGGATGATGCGGCCGGCGTCGTGCGGGCCGAGGGAGCGCCGGTGGTCGTGACGCGCGGCGAGACGGTGGTGCGCGCGCCGCGCTTCCGCTACGATCAGCGCACTCGCCTCGTTGTGGCCGAAGGCGGCGTGGAGGTGACCGACCCCGGTCTGGAACTTCGCGCGGAGGTCGCCGAGTTCAGGCTGGCCGACGAATGGCTGCGGGCCAGAGGGAATGTCCGGCTGCAGAGCCTGCGGGACGATCCGACGACAACGCTGCAGGCGCCTGAGGCCGAGGGGTCGCTGGTGACCCGACGCTTCGCGGCCACCGGAGGGGTCCTGCTGGCGCGCGGCGAGTCGCAGGCGTCAGGCTCTCGTCTCGACTACGACGCCGCCGCCCGCGTCGCGGTCCTCACCGGCACTCCGCAGGTGCGCGTCAAGGATGCCATCATGACGGCCGACGTGGTCACCATGCTGCTGGCGCAGGAGACGGTGCGTGGGGAAGGCTCGGCCCGGGTCCGCCGCGGCGATCTGCTGGCGACGGCGCGCCGCGTGAACATCCTGGTGCGCGAAGGCCTCGCGATCCTCACCGGAAGCGCGCGTGCCGAGCGTGGCCGGGATGTGATCCAGGCGGAGCACATCGAGGTGGCGCTCGATGGGTCGAAGATCACCGCGCGGGGGAGTTCCCGCCTCGTGGTGACATCACCGTAGAGTGACATTCCCGTCGCGGAGCCCGTGATGCTGGCGGCCAGAGGACTCGTGAAGCGCTTCGGTTCCCGGAAAGTCGTCGACGGCATCGATCTGTCTGTCGAGCGGGGGGAGATCGTCGGGTTGCTGGGCCCCAACGGGGCGGGGAAGACCACGACCTTCTATATGATGGTAGGGCTCGTCCGGCCCGACGCCGGTGAAGTCTGGCTCGACGATGCGTCCATCACGCACCTGCCGGTGCACCTGCGGGCCCGGCGCGGGATCGGCTACCTGAGCCAGGAGCCATCGATCTTCCGGGGCCTGACGGTCGAGGACAACATCCGGGTGGTGCTCGAGGCCAACGGGACGCCCCCGCGAACGCGCGAGGAGACCACCGCCGCCCTGCTGGAGGAGTTCAACCTGGTGCACCTCCGTCGGCAAGCGGGCGCCACGCTCTCGGGCGGCGAGCGCCGCCGCGTCGAGATCGCCCGGGTGCTGGCGATGCACCCGGCGTTCATCCTGCTGGATGAGCCGTTCACCGGCGTCGATCCCAAGTCGGTGGCGGAAATCCAGGAGATCGTGGTCCGCCTGCGGGATCGCGGGCTGGGCGTCGTGATTACCGACCATAACGTGCGCGACACCCTGGCCATCACTGACCGGTCCGAGATCATGCATGAGGGCCGGATCCTGTTCGCCGGCACGGCCGAGGAGATCATGGCCAGCGAGGATGCCCGGCGCTTCTACCTGGGCGAGCGGTTCCGCCTCTAGGGCATGCGGCTGCTCGATCGGTACATCCTGCGTGAGATCGGCGGCGTCTTCCTGTTCGGCGTCGCCCTGTTTGCCACGCTGCTGCTCCTGAACCACCTGTTCTTCCTGGCCCGGCTGGCGGCCGATGCCCTGATCTCTCTGCGCGCCAGCGTGACGTTGTTTGCGCTGCGCGTGCCCTACTTCGTGGCCTACAGCCTGCCCATGAGCACCCTGCTCGCCACTCTCCTGGCCTTTGGTCGGCTGTCCGACCGGAACGAGGTCACGGCGATGCGGACCAGCGGGCTGAGCCTGGGGCGCGTGGCGGCGCCGGTGTTGCTGGCGGGCGTCGTCGTGGCCCTGGCAGCGCTGGCCATGAACGAGTGGGTCGTGCCGCACACCGAGACCCGGTACCGCACGCTGCTGACCGAGGCCTTGCGGTCTCCGGCCCGCCAGATTCAACGCGATGTCCTCTTCCGCGAGCCCGTTGACGGCGTCGAGTCGGTGTTCTTCGCGCGGGAACTCGATCCCCAGGCCGGCATCATGTCGCAGGTGGTCATCACGCAGTTTCAGCAGGAGCGGGTGGCCCGCGTCATCGAGGCCCGGCAGGCCCGCTACAGCGAGCAGGGGTGGACGCTCCACCACGGGATTCTGTATCTGCTGCGCGAGGACGGGGCGATTGCCTCCCAGTTCGAGACCATGCGCGTCGCGCTCAGGCGGACACCGCGGCAGATCGTGCCGCCGCGCCGCGATCCCGCCGAGATGACGATCGGCGAACTGCGGGAGCAGATCGCCCGCCTGCGCGCGGCCGGGGAGAGCGCCGTCCGGTACGCGGTGACCCTGCAGACGAAACTGGCACTGCCGGCCTCTAGCGTGATCTTCGCGCTCCTCGCGGTGCCGCTGGGACTGCGCCCCCACCGGTCGGGCCGGTCCACAGGTCTGGGCCTGACGATCCTGTTGCTGCTCATCTACTATTTCACGCTCGCGTTTCTGACCACGCTGGGCGAGCAGGGGCGGTTGGGGGCATTCTGGGCCGCCTGGTCGCCTAACCTCATGGCGGCGACCGCGGGGGGCTACCTGCTCTGGCGCGCGCGCTAGCGCCCGCGCCCTCCCTCGACCCGTCCGCCGGCCGCAGTGCCGCGTGGTCGGCCTCCGATGCCCGGCGCCTGGCCGCCGTGACCCTGGCGGCCTTCGCCCTCTTCAGTTACGGTCTCGGGGTCGGCACCCTCTGGGACCGGGACGAGCCCACCTACGCCCGAATCGCCGTCGAGATTCTGCAGACCGGCGATCCCTTCACGCTCCGGTTCAACGGCCAGCCCTGGTTTGTCCATCCCCCGCTGTTCATGTGGCTGCAGGCGCTTGTCGGATCCCTCTTCGGGTTCAGTGAGTTCACCGCGCGGATCTGGTCGGCCGTCTCCGGCGCGGTCGTGGTCGCGGAGACGTTTCTGCTGGCCCGGTGGCTCTACGACGCCAGGACCGCCACCGCCGCAGCGGCCATCCTGGCCACGACGCTCCAGTTCCTGGTGCAGGCGCGCCTGGCGGTGTTCGATCCCACCCTGCTGGCGTTTATGCTGGCGGCGTTCTACATGGCGCTCATCGGTCAGGTGAGGGGGGACCGACGCGCGCAACACTGGGCCTGGCTGTGGGCAGGATTGGCCACGGCCACCAAGGGGCCCATCGGCCTGGCGCTCCCGGGGCTGGCCATCGCGGCGCTGTCGATCATACACCGCGACTGGACGCGCTGGCGCGCGTCGCTGGTCACCGGTCCGCTGCTCTTCGCCGCCGTGGGCCTGCCGTGGTACCTGATCGAGGCCATCCGGCACGGGGAGGCCTTCCTCAGACCAGTGGTCGGCACGTACCTGTTCGGGAGGTTCTTTGGCGTCGTCGAGCGCCAGGCCGGCCCGTGGTGGTACTATGCGCCGGTGCTCCTGGCCGGCGCCTTCCCCTGGGCGGCGTTCCTGCCGCCGATGGCCGTCTACCACGAGCGGCGGCGCTCCCAGTTCGCCAGCCAGGTGATCCTCGTCTGGGTGGGTCTTGTGCTGGCCTTCTACACGCTCGCCGGGACGAAGCTGCCGAACTACATCCTGCCGGTCTATCCGCTCCTCGCCATCGGCATCGCACGGGTCTGCCTGGACGCCCTGAGAGGGGCATCCGCTGATGCCCCGCGCCTGCTTCGCTGGGCGTTCGCGCTGGAGGTCGTGGGGGTCGCGGTGCTCGCGGCCGTGGTCATCGCCTTCGGAATGGTAGAATACCCCGGACAGGTCGCCTCGCTGCGCGCCCCCCTGATGGTGGCCGCCGCTGTCTTCGCCGCAGGGCCGGTCGCCTCGCTCGCCGCGTACCTGTTTGGGCGGCCGGCCGCTGCCCTGGTCGCGCTGGGGGCCACGCTGGTGGTTGCTGTCCCGGTGCTGGTGCACCACACGCTGCCGGCCGTCCAGCAGCAGCGCGCTCTTCCCAGGGTCGCCATCGCCCTGCGCGGGCAGATGCAGGCCAGTGACCTCCTTGCCGGTGTGCAGATGGGCGTGACGCCGTCGCTGGCGTTCTATGCCGGACGGCCGGTGGTGTGGATTCAGACGCGGGAGGACCTCGAGCGGATCCTCTG
>JACQHU010000135.1 GCA_016198805.1 Armatimonadota bacterium | reverse complement strand
TGCCACTCCGCCTCGGGTGCCATTTCGGCGAATGTGTGCAGCTCAACGGCGGCCAGGCCTGGATCGGTAGGGGCAACAGCGTGGCCAAGCGCGCCGAGAGCGAGGCGCAGCCCGATTCGCTGTTTGTGACAGAGAACATCCTGGACTTGATCGACCTCCCTCTGTACGAGTTCCAGGAAGCAGGCGCCCGCGCACTTAAAGGGGATGCCGTCTCCAGCCGCACACTCTACCAGGTCCTCGCGTTTGATCGGGCTGCCTTTGAGGCGAAGCCGACCGCCGAGTTGACCGCTCAGGAGTGGTTTCTGAAGGGCGTCGCCCTCATCGGGACCGATCGAGAGAACAGCGACGAAGAGGCGGAATGCTACCGTCGGGCGCTCAGCCTCCGGCCGGACTTCGCGGAGGCGCACAACAACCTGGCCATTCTGCTCAGACGGCGGGGTGACCCGACGGAAGCCGCCAAGCACTACCAGGAAGCCCTGCGCCTGCGGCCGGACTATCCGGAGGCCCATTACAACTATGCGGCGCTGCTCGCCGGCAGAGGCAGCATCGCCGGCGCGGCGCAGCACTATCAGGCCGCGCTTGATCTGCGGCACGACTACGTCGATGCCCATCATGGGATGGCGAATCTATTGAAGGATCGTGGCGACTTCGCTGAGGCGGCCGGGCACTATCAGGAGGCCCTGCGCCTGCGGCCAGATTCCCCTGAGGTCCACAACAACTATGCCATTCTGCTGGAGGCGATGACCGAGCCTGGCGGGGCCGCGGACCACTACCGGGAGGCGCTGCGGCTACGGCCGGACTACCCGGAGGCGCACTACAACTATGCGCTGCTGCTCGAAAGCACGAACGAGGTTCGAGCCGCGGAAGAGCACTACCGGCAGGCGCTGAGGCTGCGGCCGGTCTATCCATAGGCCCACAACAATCTTGCCATCCTGCTGCACATGCGAGGGGATCTGGCCGAGGCGGAAAGACTCTACCGGGAGGCCCTGCGTCTGCGGCCTGACGATCCTGAGGTCCACTACAACTACGCGCTCCTGCTCAGGGCAAAGGGCGATCAGAGCGGGGCCGAGCGGCATTTCCAGATCGCGTATGACCTCGCGCCTGAGAAACCGACGTTCAAGTCCGCGATCGAGCCGCCACTCTAGGCCGTCTGCTGGCCACCCGCCCGCGGGAGCACGATCGTGAAGGTGCTCCCTTCTCCCGGCCGGCTCGAGACCTCCACCCGCCCGCCGTGTGCCTCCACCAGCGCCTTGACGATCGCCAGCCCCAGCCCGGTGCCCCCGCTGGCCCTCGACCGCGAGGCATCCAGGCGGAAAAACCTGTCGAAGATCCGCTCCGACTCCTCGGGCGCGATTCCGGGACCCGTGTCCTGCACCCACAGGTGCACGGCGTCGCCCTTCGCTTCGGCACCAACCGTGACCACGCTGCCCGCCGGCGTGTGGCGGATGGCGTTGTCGAGCAGGTTGTGGAGCACCTGCATCAGGCGCTCCCGATCCGCCACGATGCGAGGGAGGTCGGCGGCGCTGCGGGTCTGCATTGCCACATTCTTCTCGGCGGCGTGCGGCGCCACCGCGGCGGCGGACTCGGCCAGCAGCGGCATCAGGTCCACCGGCCGGCGGTCGAGCGGCAGCCTGCCGGCCTGGGCCAGCGAGAGATCGCGGAGGTCGTCCACCAGCCGTGAGAGCAGCCGGACCTGCGTGTGCAGCGCCGCCAGGCGGTCGGGCGTGACCTCCACGACGCCGTCGAGCATGCCCTCCAGGTTGGCCTGCAGGACCGACAGCGGCGTCCGCAGTTCGTGCGCGATATCGGCGGAAAGATTCCGCCGGCTCTCCTCCAGCCGCTGCAGGCTGGCGGCCATGGCGTTGAACGCCCTCGCCATGCGTCCCAGCTCGAGGTCGGACGGCACCGGAACCTCCTGCGCGAGATCGCCCTTCCCGATGCGGGCGGCGGCGGAAGATATCTGCCGGAGCGGCGCCGTCAGGCGGCGTGCGACGATGACGCCCAACACCACCGCCGCGATGAGACCCGAGAAGGCGGCGAGCCAGGTCGCGCGCCGCAATTGCCAGAGGAACCGCAGCTCCGGCGCGCCCATGACGCGGCGCATCATCGTGCGCATGGCGGGATCCCGCATGTGCGGCGGAGGTCCGAACCCTGGCGGAGGTTGAATTCCGGGGGACGGCTGATCGGCCGGCGGCGGGGCGGACGGCAGCGGAGCACCGGGTTGGGGCGGCATCACGGGACCGAAGAGGTAGCGGTCGAACTCGGCCCGGATGGCGGAGGTCGTGATCGTGGCGACGGCGCCGATGGACACCAGCGCTACGGCCGCGAAAGCAAGGATCAGGCGTCCCTGGAGGCTCATCTCGGCCGGTCCCGGCCGGGATCCGCCAGGCGATAGCCTGCGCCGTGGACCGTCAGCACGTACCTGGGCCTGCGCGGGTCGGGTTCCAGTTTCTGGCGGAGGTTCTTGATGTGCGCATCGATGGTGCGCTCGTAGCCTTCAAATGCGTGGCCCTGAACCAGGTCGATCAACTGGAGCCGCGTGAAGACCCGGCCGGGTGAGCGGGCCAGCGCGGCCAGCAGCCGGAACTCGGTCGGCGTGAGCGCCACAGGCACCTCCTGACGCCGCACCTCCATGCGGCCGTGGTCGATCTCCAGGTCCCCCACGCTCACGATTTCAGAGGCGGTCTCGCCGCTGGCGCGCCGCAGCACGGCCCGTACCCGCGCCACCACCTCCCGCGGGCTGAAGGGCTTGGTGATGTAGTCATCCGCGCCCAGTCCCAGCCCCAGCAACCGGTCCACTTCCTCGCTGCGCGCCGTGAGCATGATGATCGGCACCCCGCCGGCGGCGCGGATCTGGCGGGCCACCTCCCAGCCGTCTACCTCGGGCAGCATCAGGTCGAGGACGACCAGGCTGGGCCGCTCGCGCTGAAAGGACGCCAGCGCCGCGCGTCCGTCGGCGGCGCTGATGACCCGAAAACCGTCCTGCTCGAGGTACCGGCGGACGACGTCGGTGATCTCGGGCTCGTCGTCGACCACCAGGATCGTGCGGCGGCTCACCTGGACCGGGACCTCCGATGCATGCCGATCGTCACACCTGCCCCTGCCTCAGGCTACGGCGTGACGATGATGCGCCCGACCATCCCGGCCTCGCGGTGTCCCGGGACACTGCAGAAGAACTCGTACGTTCCGGGTGCCCCGGCCCTGAAGGCGGTGATGGCCGACTCGCCCTCCGGCGCGACGATCCAGATCTCCTGAGCCGGAATCACGATGTCGTGCAGGGTCACGCCCCGGTTGACGAGACGGATGTTGACCACCTCACCCGCCCTTACTGTGATCTCAGCCGGCGTGAACGCGAAGTCGGTGGCCACGATCTCGATCGTCCGGGCTCCGGCGACGGGCGGAACCGGTTGTCCGCTTCCCTCCGGGCCCCACCAGGGTCCGGACATCGGATGCCGGCCGAAGCCGCGCATCATGGGCCCGTGGTGCGGCCACCAGGAGCCGTCCGGCCCTCCCCATCCTGGCCCCCCGAGTAGCAGGCCGGCAATCCCGACCGCGATCAGGGCAACGCCCACAGCAGTCTGCCTGTCCATGCCGCCCACCCTAGGAGAGTTCCTTCTTGATCGCTTCGTACTCCTCGCGCGTGATCTCGCCCGCCGCCAGCCGCCGCTTGAGGATGTCCAGCGGGGCTTCAGCAGAACCGACAGGAGGAGCCGCGGACGTCTTCCGCAGGTACGAACTGAGCACCAGCCCGATACCCACCAGAATCAGCACCCAGAAAATCATCCCGAAGAAGGGCATACCCCAGCCTCCTCCCCATCGTCCGCCGCCCCAGGGCCCCATCATGCCGGGCCCCATCATGCCCCAACCGCCCATCATGCCGATCCAGCCGAGCGCCGGCAGCAGGATCAGCACGCCGATCACCACCAATGCGATGATCCCGATGTCCCGACCACTCATAGCGCTCACCTCGATTCGAATGGGGAGAGCGGGTGTGCCCCGGCTCCCCCCACAATGTCCCTACCGGATGACCTGTTCCTTCACCACCGTACCATATTGCCAGGCGTACCACACCTGCCCGCCGTACGCGTTGACCGAGGCCAGGGCGAAGGTCTTTCCATCCCGCGTCAGGCGATAGGTGAAGAAGCCGGAAAACTCCAGCGCCTTGCCGATGCCGGCGCCGGGGAAGGCCTGATTCACCCAGGCCTGGAGGGCGGCCCGCGCCTTGGCCTCATCCAGCTGAGGCACCGCGGGGCGCGCACCCGCAGCGCCGGGAGAAGGCTGCGCACCAGGCTGAGGACCGTATCCGGGACCCATCATACTGGGACCCATGCCGGGTCCGATGGCCCCAGGGCCATACCCAGAACCCATCATCCCAGGGCCCATCATCCCAGGGCCCATCGCGCCGGGACCGTGGCCGGGGCCCATCCCCATGCCATGCCCCTGGAACCCGGCCGTTGCGCGGCCGTACTTCGTGTTCCACATCATCGGCGGGCCCATCTCAGGGAAGACATTGCCGTTGGACCGGTTCACGAGAAGCGCCAGCCCGGGTTTCCCGGTGCTCTTCTCCTGGACGACCACGTAGAAGACGTTCGAGAACTCGATCACCTCAACCGGCGCGAGATCGGGGTTCCGGAACGCGCCGAGGTACTGCCGGACGCGCTCCGCCGCCTGCTCCAGCGAGAGCGCTGGCCCGGCAGGCTGCGCCAGGAGCCGCGGGCCGTAGCCGCGCATGGGGCGTGGCCCCGGACCCTGGGCGAGCGCCGGGAGGGCAACCGCGACGAGGATCGCCGCGGCGCCAAGCACTGCAAGTGTCCGCTTCATCTTTCTCCTCCTTCAGGTTTGGGGTGTCTGTACACTTTTCAGGCTACCGGCCGGTCATGGATGGGCCGTGAATGCGTTGTGAATGTTTTGTGAACGCTGTACCGCCAGGCGGTCAGGTGTTGGGGCTGCCTGTTGCAAGCCGCCTGCTACAATAGGAGTGAGGACGCCAGGGCCATGGCTACGCCAACGGTGAGCGCCGCCACCGATCTGGCCGCAGTGCTCGACGCCAGGACGACCGAGGGCGCGCTGTACGAGCGCCTGGCCGACGGCAAACTGCGCTGCGT
>JACQHU010000132.1 GCA_016198805.1 Armatimonadota bacterium | reverse complement strand
GGCCAGCGCGAGGTGGTGGACCAGGTGCTCACGGCGCTGGTGGCCGGCGGGCACGTGCTCCTGGAGGGAGTGCCCGGCCTCGGCAAGACGCTGCTCGTGCGGACGCTCGGACAGGTCACCGGGCTTGGCTTCGGGCGGGTCCAGTTCACGCCCGACCTGATGCCCGGCGACATCACCGGCACGCAGGTCTTCGATCGTGAGACCGGCGGGCTACGCTTCGCGCCCGGCCCCATCTTCACCAACCTGCTCCTGGCCGACGAGATCAATCGGGCCACGCCTCGGACCCAGAGCGCGCTGCTCGAGGCCATGCAGGAGCACACGGTGACCGCCGGCGGCCAGAGCCACCGGCTCCCCGAGCCGTTCTTCGTCCTGGCTACCCAGAACCCGCTCGAGATGGAAGGAACCTATCCGCTGCCCGAGGCCCAGTTAGACCGGTTTCTGTTCAAGGTGCTGGTACCCTTCCCGAGCGACGAGGAGCTGGCCCGCATCGGCGAGCGGACGACCGGCCCGGCTCCGGCAACACCGTCCCGCGTGCTGGAATCGGCCGACCTCGCGGCGGCGACCGAGTTGGCCCGCCAGGTGGTAGTGGCGCCCCACGTGTTGCAGCACGCGGTGCGACTGATCGGGGCAACCCACCCGGACCGGTCGCCGGTGCCCGACGTTCAACGGTTCGTTCGGTACGGCTCCAGCCCCCGCGGCCTTCAGGCCCTGCTCCTGGCCGCCAAGGTCAGCGCCCTGCGCGCCGGCCGCTGGAACGTGGCCTTCGCCGACCTCGATCGCCTGGCCCCCCCGGCCCTTCGCCATCGCCTGATCCTCCAGTTCGAAGCCACCGCCGAGGGCGTCGCGCCCGACCTGATCGTGGCTCGCATCCTGGCCACTGTTAGGACTGAGGACTGAGGACTGAGTGGGCTGAATAGACGATGGCACCAGCGATTCAGGACGGATAGCTGAGGGACAACCCGAGGGCCGGGGAACAGGAACTGACGAATGAGTGACAAGGGCTCGTAACAGGATAGTTGCCCGAATTCCGGTCGGGCGCTGCGGCCGCCGACCGGTCTGGCCCAGCCAGACGCGAAATTGTTTCTCGACAAGCCCAAAGAGAAGAGCGGGGGAACAAGGCATGAGCGCCAATAGAATCGACCGGTTTGAGGATTTGATTGCGTGGCAGAAGCCGAGGGCCCTGGCTCGGGTCATTTACGAGTGCACGCGACAGGGTACCTTTGCCAAGGACTACGGGCTCTCGGGACAAATCCAACGAGCGGCCGTCTCGATCATGTCGAACATCGCCGAAGGTTTCGAGCGAGGCGGCCGAGGAGAGTTTGAGCAGTTTCTCTCGACTGCAAAGGCATCCTGCGCAGAACTTCGTTCGCAGCTCCACGTGGCCTCTGATATTGGCTACCTGAACGAAGCCACGTTCGGCCGTCTTCTCGCCGACGCGCAAGAGCTCGCCCGCATCCTCGGCGGCCTTCGCGCGGCGGTAGAAAGACAACGAACCCAACAGTCGAGACAACTATGACTCAGTCCTCAGTCCTCAGTCCTCAGTCCTCAGTCC
>JACQHU010000131.1 GCA_016198805.1 Armatimonadota bacterium | reverse complement strand
GTGCACGCGATTGCGCCGGGACGGCGCGCCTATGTGCACCTCGCGCGCGGCAGCGTGAGCGCGAGCGGCAAGCGGCTCGATGCGGGCGACGCCCTGAAAGCGATCGGGGAGAGCGAGATCGTGCTCGAGGACGGCAGGAGCGCCGAAGTTCTGCTGTTCGATCTCGCCTGAGCGCCCCTTTCTGGACCTTTCGTTCCGATGATTGACGGTGTGGGCGGGTGTGCACGCGATGTCAGTCGTCCGGCTCACGCCGTTGCCCACTCGGCAGACAGCAGCGCTGCCTGCTCCAGCACCGTCTGAGTCGCCTTCTCCTGCTTGTCCGGCGGATAGCCGTATTTGCGCAGAATGCGCTTGACGAGAACGCGGAGCTGCGCGCGCACATTTTCGCGCAGGGTCCAGTCGATGGTCACGTTGGCGCGCACCGAGGCCACGAGTTCGCGCGCGATGCCGCGCAAGGTGTCGTCGCCCAGCACCTTGACCGCGCTGTCGTTGGTCTCCAGCGCATCGTAGAAGGCGAGCTCGTCTTCGCTCAGGCCCAGCACCTCGCCGCGCCGGTCTGCTTCGCGCATCTGCTTTGCCAGCCCGATCAACTCCTCGATCACCTGTGCCGCCTCGATGGCGCGGTTCTGATAGCGGCGCAGCGACTGCTCCAGCAACTCCGCGAAAGAGCGCGCCTGCACCACGTTCTTGCGCCGGCGGGTGCGCAGCTCGCCCTTCAAAAGCTTCTGCAGCAACTCGACGGCGAGATTGCGCTGCGGCATCCCGCGCACCTCTGACAGAAACTCGTCCGAAAGGATGGAGATGTCGGGCTTATCGAGGCCCGCGGCGGCGAATATGTCCACCACGCCCTCTGGCGTTACGGCGCGCGAGATGATCTGCCGCACGGCGTGATCGATCTCCTCCTCGGGCCGGGCCTCGCCCGGCGCGCGTTTGGCGAGCACCGCCTGCACCGCCTGGAAGAAGGCGACGTCGTCGCGAATGCGCAGCGCTTCGGCGTGCGGCACCGCCAGCGCGAACGCCTGCGACAGTTCGCGCACCGCGCGCAGCAGGCGGTCCTTTCCGTTCTCCTGCGCAAGAATGTGTTCCTGCCCAGCGGGCAACAGGCCAAGGCGCTCCTGCGGCGTGCCGCTCACCCACTTCGTCCAGTCGAAGCGGTGGAAGAGCGCACAGCACACCTCGTGTTTCTCCAGCATCACGGCCACGGCTTCATCCTGATCGAGCGCCGTGCGACCCGTGCCGCCGCTCTCGGTGTACGTAGCAAGCGCCGCCTTGAGTTCATGCGCTAGGCCGAGGTAGTCCACCACCAGGCCGCCGGGCTTGTCCTTGAACACGCGGTTAACGCGGGCGATCGCCTGCATCAGCCCGTGGCCGCGCATCGGTTTGTCGATGTACATGGTGTGCAGGCTCGGCGCATCGAAGCCGGTGAGCCACATGTCGCGCACCAGCACCAGCTTCAGGGGATCGGCCGCGTCGCGAAAGCGATTGGCCAGTGCCTCACGGCGCGGCTTGTTGCGAATGTGCTGCTGCCAATCCGGCGCATCGGACGCCGAGCCGGTCATCACCACCTTGATCGCGCCTTCGTCATCCTCCTCGCGCTCCCAATCCGGCCGCAGGCGCACGATCTCCTTGTGCAGTTCCACGCAGATGCGCCGGCTCATGCAAACGATCATCGCCTTGCCTTCGATCGCCTCCAGCCGCTTCTCGAAGTGCTCGACAATGTCCTTGGCAACGAGCTTCAGGCGCCGCTCGGCCCCGACGATGGCTTCGAGCTGCGCCCACTTGGTCTTGAGCTTTTCCTTGCGCTCGACCTCCTCGCCCTCGGTGGCTTCCTCGAACCCCGGGTCGATCGTTGGCCGCTCGGCTTCATCGAGCGCCAGCTTTGCGAGCCGGCTCTCGTAGTAGATGGGAACGGTCGCGCGGTCAGCAACCGCGCGCTGGATGTCGTACACGCTGATGTACTCGCCGAACACCGCGCGCGTGTTGGCATCCTGCAACTCGATGGGTGTGCCGGTGAAACCGATGAAAGACGCGTGTGGCAGGGCATCGCGCATGTGCCGCGCGAAGCCGTCGATGAAGTCGTATTGACTGCGGTGCGCCTCGTCCGCTATCACTACGATATTGCGCCGGTCGGACAGCACCGGGTGCCGGTCGCCTTTTTCCTCGGGAAAGAACTTGTGGATGGTCGTGAAGACCACCCCGCCCGCGGCCACGGCGAGTTTCGCCCGCAGGTCGGCCCGCGATTCTGCCTGCACCGGCGGCTGCCGCAGCAGATCCTGGCAGCGCGAAAAAGTACCGAAGAGCTGGTCGTCGAGGTCGTTGCGGTCGGTGAGCACCACCAGCGTCGGATTCTGCATCGCCGGCTCGCGCACGATGCGGCCGGCATAGAAGGCCATGGTCAGGCTCTTGCCCGACCCTTGAGTGTGCCAGACCACGCCGACGCGGCGGTCGCCCGGGACGCCGCCGGGCTTTATGCCCGCTTCATAGCGCCCCGGCTGATCCTCGATCCTGAGCTCGGTCGCCCGCAGCGTTTCGCTCACCGCCACCTGCACCGCGTGGAATTGGTGGTAGCCCGCCATTTTCTTTGCGAGCTTGCCGCCGCCTGCGTCCTCGAACACCACGAAGTCGCGCACCAGATCGAGGAAGCGCGGCGGCGCAAACAGGCCTTCGATCGAGACCTGCAATTCCGGTAAGGCCGGATCGGCCAGTTTCTCGCCGGTGATCGTGCGCCAGGGCTTCATCCACTCGCGTCCGGCCGTGAGCGTGCCAACCCGCGCCTCGACGCCATCCGACACGAGCAGCACTTCATTGAACGCGAACAGCGTGGGCAACTCGGCCTTGTAGGTCTGGAGCTGCTGGAAGGCCGTCCAGATGGTCGCGTCCTCGTCAGCCGCGTTCTTGAGCTCGACCACCGCCAGCGGCAGCCCGTTGACGAAAAGCACTACGTCCGGCCGGCGCGTGTGCTTGTTTTCCGTGACCGAGAACTGATTGACCGCGAGCCAGTCGTTGTTCTTCGGATCGTCGAAGTCGAGCACGCGCGCCTGCGCCCCTCGGATCGCGCCCTCGGGGGCGCGGTACTCCACCGTCACGCCGTCCACCAGCAGCCGATGCACGGCGCGGTTGCGCCCGGAAAGTTCCGCACCTTCCGGCCGCGTCAGGCGGCGGAAGGCATCCTCCAGTGCCTCGGACGGCAGTGCGGGGTTGAGCCGTATCAGCGCGTCGCGCAGGCGCGCTTCCAGAATCACCTGGGCGTAGTCCGTGCGCTCAGCCGCCAGCTCACCAGGCGCGATCTCCAGACCGTGCCTGACGGACCAGCCGAGGCTTTCGAGCCAGGCGAGGGCGGCCTGCTCGAC
>JACQHU010000128.1 GCA_016198805.1 Armatimonadota bacterium | reverse complement strand
GTGAGCTCTTCGGCCGCGACGCCGCCGTCCGCAGCGCGCTGCTGGTGGCGATCCTCCCGGCGTTCGCGCTCGGGACCGTCTTCGCGTTTCCCGATGTGCCGCTGGCCTTCTTCTGGGTCCTGGCGCTGTGGGCCGGGTGGCGGGCCCTACAACAGGGCGGATGGTGGTGGCCGGTGGTAGGCGCCCTGGCCGGTCTGGCGCTGCTCAGCAAACTCACGGCGCTGGGTTTCATTGCCGGCCTGGGGGGCGCGTGGCTGTGGGGATCCTGGCGCCGCCCGCTACGGGAGCCGGCGTTCTACCTGGGCGCGCTGCTCGCCGCCGCGCTCTTTGCGCCGGTGGTGCTCTGGAACATCCGGCACGACTGGTTCACGCTGGATGTAACCTTCAACCGCGACCGCTGGGTTGAAGCGCCGTCCGCTGTGGGTAGCCTGCTGATCTTTGCCGGGGCGCAGCTCGTCTATTACGGCGCTGTGGTTCCCGTCCTGGTGGCCGCTGCGATCGCGGCGGCAGGCCGTTTCCGGGAGGCGCCCTGGCGCTATCTGGCCTGGATGAGCCTTCCCATGTTTGCCGCGACGCTGGTGGGTGCGCCGGGAGGATTCGCCCGGCCTCACTGGCCGGGGCCGGCGTATCTTGCCGCGGCGCTGGCGCTCGGCGCGCTGTGGCCGCAGTGGCAGGTGAAGCGGCCGCGCCTGCTGCGGGCGGCACTGGGCGCGACGGCCCTGGCAACGGTCGTCCTGCTCACGGCCGGGCTCACCCCCTGGGGGACGGTGCGCATCCGGGACGGGATCGGACACTGGGAGCGGGTCGCGGCGGCTGCCGGGCGTCAGGCGATGGCGGGCGATCCGCCGGCGCTGATCGTGGCGGAAGGCTATCAGACCGCCAGTCATCTGGCCTACCACCTGCGCGAGCGCGTACCTGTGACGGCTTTTCAGGGCGCGTTTCTTCTGTGGCAGCGGCGGGATGAATGGACGGGCCGGCGCGTGGTGTACGTCGACGAGCACCCAACCAGGCACCGTATTGACATCCAGGCGATCTGCCGAAACCTTCGTCCGCTGGAGGACGTGACGGTGGCCCCCAGACGGCGCATCACCCTGCACGGGTGCGAGGAGGCCCGGTTTCCTTGACGCTGCCCCCTCGCGTCTTATAATGAAAGTTACCGCTGCGGGCGGTTAGCTCAGTGGATAGAGCGCATCCTTCACACGGATGAGGCCGCAGGTTCAAGTCCTGCACCGCCCACCAGCAGTTCGAAGATCTCTCGCGATGGTCTCACCATTCTGGACAAGTCCCCAGATCGAGGAATCTGTCACAACTCGGTCCGGACCGAGTTGCGTCGAGCCAAAAGGGGCTTGACAGGTTTTCGCAAGCAATCTTGGAGCGTGCGAGGAGCCATGCGCAGATGGCCTCCGCGCGGGCCAGAATCATCTGAGCGCAGCGTTTCGACGACGGAGCGACAGCGCAGAGGGTTGGAGTGTTTATCCCGCGTCCTGGACGTTCCTGAGGGGTTCAACAACCCCATGGTATATATAGGCTATGGATCCCAACGTGCTCTCCTCTGTGGCGCGCCTTTCCAACGAGGCGCTTGTGGCGAGGGTGAAGCACCTCGCGGCGGGCGAGCGTGAGGCGACGGCGGCGCTCATCGCCCACCTTGCGGAGTTGGACGAACGCCGCCTGTACCTTGCCGAAGGCTGCTCCTCACTGTTCACGTATTGTACGCAGGTGCTCCACTTCTCTGAGCACGCTGCGTATGGGCGCATCGAGGCTGCGAGGGCCGTCCGGAAGTTCCCGGTCATCCTCGAGCGGCTCGAGGACGGTTCGGTGAACCTCACGACGGTGGGGCTGCTGGCGGCCCACCTCACCCCCGAGAACCATCGAGAACTGCTTGACACGGCCCGGCACAAGAGCAAACGACAGGTCGAGGAACTCGTCGCGCGGTTGCGCCCCCAGCCGCCGGTCCCGGCCTCCGTCCGCAGGCTCCCGGCCGCACGCCAGACCACTGTGTCGCCCACGCTCCCGAATGATGCCGCGGCGAGTCCCAACCCGGCCGGTCACCGCGACCCGACTGACGCTCAAGTTCCGCCCCCACTTCTGCCATCTCGGGCCCTCGCGCCACCCCCAGCACGTCCCGCGGTCGTCGCGCCGCTGGCGCCCCAGCGCTACAAGGTGCAGTTCACGGCGAGCGCGGAGACGTACGAGAAGCTCCGGCTCGCGCAAGCCCTCTTGCGCCATCAGATCCCGGACGGGGATCCGGCGGCGATCTTCGATCGGGCGCTGACGGTCCTGCTCGAGGCCCTGGCCAGGCAGAAGTTCGCGGCCACGGACCGTCCGCGCGGGAGCCGCGGGGTGGCCCCCGGCTCGCGCCACATCCCGGCCGAGGTCAAGCGGGCCGTGTGGATGCGCGACGGCGGGCAGTGTGCCTTTGTGAGCCGCACCGGCCGCCGCTGCACCGAGCAGGGCTTTCTGGAGTTCCATCATGTCGCGCCGTATGGCGCCGGGGGCGAAGCGACGGTCGACAACATTCAGCTCCGGTGCCGCGCGCACAATGGATACGAGGCCGAGCTGTATTCTGGTCCGCGCAAGTCGCCGATGGTGAGGGAGAGACCTGCGGCCTACGTGCATTCGAGGGTGCGACTGCGGCGGTCGTTTCGGGAGAGGATCGCCGGAACTCGGTCCGGACCGAGTTGGGCCCCGGCCCCCTCAGCGCTCCTGCACACTCAGAGAGACCGCCCAGTCGTTGAGTGAGGAGGGTGTTCATGGAACTCTATGACGTCATGCGCACCACCTTTGCCGCGCGGGAATTCACTGATGACCCTCTGCCGAACGCAACCCTCTTCAAGATCCTGGACAACGCGCGCTACGCGCCCAGTGGCGGCAACCGCCAGGGATGGCGTGTCCTCGTCGTTCGCGACCGCGCGACCCGGGAAGCCTTGGCCGCGCTGACCGTCCCGGTCGCCAGGCGCTACGCCGCCCAGGTGCAAGCCGGCGAGAACCCCTGGAACACCATCGACCCGACCGCGGTCGACGCCGTGACGATCGAGCGGACGCCAGCGCCGGTCCGGTTGACGGCGCCCCTCCTGCAGGCGGCGGTGGTGCTGGTCGTCTGCGTCGATCTCAAGGTGGTCGCGTCCATGGATCAGTACCTGGACCGTGTCGGGGTCGTCAGCGGGGCGTCGATCTATCCCTTTGTGGGGAACATTCTGCTGGCCGCGCGTCACGAAGGGTTCGGCGGCACCATCACCACGCTGGCGGTGGCTCAGGAACCGAAGCTGCAGGAGCTCCTGGGCATCCCCCGGCACGTGGCTGTGTGCGCGATCATGCCACTGGGTCGGCCGGTGCGGCGACTCAAGAAGCTCAAGCGCAAGGCCGTACCGGAGTTCACGGTGCTCGAACGCTGGGGCGGTCAGCCGTTGACGGCCACAACGCCGTGATGCAGCAACCAGGAGACGCGATGCTGAAGATACGGTCAGCTCAAGGCGGTCGCGGAACGGAGGGAGGTTCATTGTGAGAGATCCACGCCTTGCGAAACTTGCCCAGGTGCTCGTGCACTATTCCCTGAAGGTCAGACCCGGCCAGCTTGTGCGCATCGCCGGACCGGCGGTGGCGGCGCCGCTGATCGTTGAGGCCTACCGGGAGGCGCTGGCCGCCGGCGCCCACGTCTACACCCGCGTCGGCGTCGACGGTCTGGACGAGCTCTTCTTCAAGCAGGCCAGCGAGGAGCAGCTCCGATACATCTCGCCGCTGACCCTCCAGGAGATCGAGACGATCGACGCCGACCTGGGCATCTGGGCTAACTACAACACCCGGTCACTCACCGGCGTCGAGCCCAGGCGTCAGGCGATCCGCCGCGAGGCGACCCGCGAGGTCAGCAGGCGGTACCTAGAGCGGGCCGCCCGCGGCGAACTCCAATGGGTGGGCACGCAGTATCCGACCTATGCCGACGCGCAGGATGCGGAGATGTCTCTGGCAGAGTACGAGGATTTTGTCTTCGGCGCCGGGCTGCTCGACCGGCCGGACCCAATGGCGGCCTGGGAACAGGTGCACTTGGCCCAGGAGCGCATCGCGAAGTTCCTGGAGACGAAAGACGAACTGCACCTGGGCGGTCCGCACGTCGATCTGACGGTGCGGGTCGGGGGCCGGAAGTGGATCAACGCCGCGGGCGAGAACAACTTTCCAGACGGCGAGATCTTCACAGGGCCGGTGGAGACCGCCACGCGGGGCCTGGTGCGGTTCTCGTTCCCGGCCATCTACGGCGGGCGCGAGGTGCAGGGGATCACGCTGACCTTCCAGGAGGGGCGCGTCGTCGAGGCGACCGCCGAGAAGGGGGAGGAGTTCCTGCGGGCGATGCTCGACGTGGACGCGGGGGCCAGGACGCTGGGGGAGTTTGCCTTTGGGCTGAATTACGGCATTACCCGGTTCACGCGGAACATCCTGTTCGATGAGAAGATCGGCGGCACCGTCCACATGGCGCTGGGCTCCGCGTACCCCGAAACCGGCGGGGTGAACACCTCGGGACTGCACTGGGACATGATCTGCGATATGCGCGCCGACACCGAGGTGCGGGCGGACGGCGAGGTGATCTACCGGAACGGGAAGTTCCTGCTGTGAAGACGCGGCGGGTCAGGCGCGCTCGAATTCCTCGACCAGGCTGTCGAAGTACTCATGCCATTGTTCGCTGACCTGGTCTTCCATCTCGGCGTAGCGGGCGTGCTCCATGGCCTTGGTGTGGATGTTGGCGAGCATCGCCGCCTCAATGTCACGCAGGAACGCAATGATCTCGGGACGGGGGAACTCGCCGAACTCTCCGGATTTGAGACGGCGGACAAACTCGTCAAGCCCTTTCATTTCCACCTGACAGAGCTGCTCGTAGATTTCCCAAAGCCGCTCGGTCATGTCTGACACCCCGCCATCTCATTCGGTGGCGATGTTCGATTGCCCTTTGAGGATTCCTTCCTGCTGTGGAGAGATCCCTTCAAGGTCCCGCGATGAGGTCGCGGCGTGAGGACGGAGTCGCTGTCTGCCCTCCTCGAAGAAGTCTTTCGGCGGGAAGAACGCGCCTCGCCGGTGACGGCGACGGCGCTGGGCGTACATGCGTACGATAACCTGATTGACGACATGCGCCGCGAGGCGATCCTCTCGCGCGCAGCGGACGCGCGGACCTTTCTGCGCCGCCTGGAGGCCATCGATGCTGCTGCGCTCTCGCTGGCCGAGCATATCGACCGGCGCGAGGTGCAGCGGCATCTCCGGGCGATCATCCGGAGCATCGAAGGCCTCCGACACTGGGAGCGCTCTCCAGGCCTGTACGCCGGACTGGCGGTCCGCAGCGTCCACCTGCTGCTGCTGCGCGAATTCGCACCGCTGGAGCAGCGGCTGCATGCGGCACTGAACCGGCTGAAAGAGGTGCCGCGCGTCCTGGCGGAGGGCCGGATCAACGTCCAGCGCGCTCCGAGAGTCTTCGTGGACACCGCGCTGGCATCTATCCGCGGCGGGGTCGGCTTCTTCGGGTCCGTCGTCCCGCAGGTCGCCGCGCAGTCACCGGGGCTGCAGGCGGAGGTGACTGCAGCGGCGCAGGCGGCGGCCGTGGCGCTGGAGGCCTACGCGGACCATCTGCAGACCGGGGTGGCGGTGACGGAGGACGGCTTCGCCATCGGCGCTCCACTCTTCACCGAGATCCTCCAGGACGGGCACCTGCTCCCCTACGATGCCGAGAGCCTCTACGAGGAAGGCCGGCGGCTCTTTGGACAGACGCTGGCCGACCTGGGGGCCGCTGCGCGCCGCATC
>JACQHU010000127.1 GCA_016198805.1 Armatimonadota bacterium | reverse complement strand
GCTCATATTCCTTGATGGCCGCCGCGTACTGCTTCTCCTTGTGCAGGGCCAGGCCGGCCCGGAAGGCCGCCACGGCCGCGGTGCCGACGCCTTCCGGGACCTCGGTCACATCGGCCGCTCTGGCCGGAATCGCCGCCAGCACCGCAGCAGCCACCGCGGCCGCTAGCGTCCATCGCAGGAGATGCACAGCGCCACCTCCCTGGTGTCCTCAGGGTTCTCGCAGGAGTTCTATCTGTAGGAGAGTTCCCCCGGGCCCAGCCGGTTTAGTCGTGGATTCGGTCTAGTCTTTGATCCCGAAGATCCGGTGGGCGTTCCCGTCCAGGATGCGGTGCCGGTCGTCGCCGCTCAGGCCGAGGCGGTCCAGGATGGCCACCTGCTCCTCCAGGATGTGCTTGCGGTAGCCGCTGAAGAAGGTGGAGTCGGTCCCGAACAGGATCCGCTGCGGCCCGAAGGTGCGCAGCGCGTCCTGAAAGACCTGCTCCAACGACGGGTTGCCCGGCACGTACTCCCGCCAGTTGTTGGTCCCGGAGGTGTCCACGCAGATGTTCTCCGTGTGGTAGGCGAGGAACATCGCCTCCCGCAGGAAGCCGGCGCCGAAGTGGGCGATGATGAACGTCACCTCCGGGAAGTCCCGGCCGGGGGCTGCCAGCGCCAGCGGGTTGGCGTACATCAGGTCGTAGAACGCGCCGACGGTGATCCCGAAGTGGACGATGACCGGCAACTGACACTCGGCCGCCGCCTCGTACACGGGGTAGATCGCACGGTCGTTCAGGTGGACGCGGTAGGCGGGGGCGTAGAGTTTCAGCGCGCGGATCCCCAGCGAGGGAAGCCGGCGGACCGTCCGCGCCGCGTCGGGGTGGGTGGGGTCGAGCAGCGAGCCACATCCGTAAAGCCGGTCGGGGTGCAGCCGGGTGAACTCGGCCAGGTCGTCGTTGGCCTCGCCCATGGCGATGAACACGCCGGCGGCCACCCCGGCCTTGTCGAAGCCATCCAGCCACATCTGCGCCTGCTCGGCCAGCGGGACGGCTTCCAGCTGGGCGATGCGCTCCTGGAACGTCTGGCCGCGCACCCGGGCGCGGTCGCGCGCCGCCTGGCGGGTGGCGGCGCCCGCGCGCTGCATCGTGCGCCGGAACATGGTGGCGGTCATGAGGTGCATGTGCGCGTCGATGATGGCCATCGTGGGTTGTCGATGCTCCCGGCGGAGAAGGATCTCCTACTGGTGCAGGATCTTGGAGAGGAAGAGTTTCGTCCGCTCTTCCTTCGGATTGGTGAAGAAGTGCTCGGGCGTGCCGACTTCGACGATGACGCCTTCATCCATGAAGACGATGCGGTTGGCGACTTCGCGGGCGAAGCCCATCTCGTGCGTGACCACCACCATGGTCATGCCGACATCCCGGGCCAGGCCCTTCATGACGTCCAGCACTTCCTGGATCATCTCGGGGTCCAGCGCGGAGGTCGGCTCGTCGAACAGCATGATCTTGGGCTGCATGGCCAGGGCGCGCGCGATGGCCACCCGCTGCTGCTGGCCGCCGGAGAGCTGCGCCGGGTAGGCGCCAGCCTTCTCGGGAATGCCTACCTGGGCCAGTAGTTCCCGGGCCACCTTCTCGGCTTTGGCCCGCGGCCACTTGCGGACCTGGATCGGCGCCAGCGCGATGTTCTCCAGCGCCATCAGGTGCGGGAACAGGTTGAAGGACTGGAAGACCATCCCGACCTCGCTGCGCACGGCATCGACGTTGCGCAGGTCGTCGGTCAGTTCGATCCCGTCGACCACGATGCGCCCCTTATTGTGCGCCTCGAGCCGGTTGACGCACCGGATCATCGTGGACTTGCCTGACCCCGACGGGCCCGCCACCACCACTACTTCCCCGGCGCGGATGCTCAGGGTGATGCCCCGCAGGACGTGCAGTTTGCCGAACCACTTATGCACGTCCTCCAGGACGATGATCGGCTGCCCGTCCCCGGGCGCCGGCTGTTCCATCTAACGCTCCCCCAGCCCCAGTTTCCGCTCCAGGACCCGGCTGCCGTACGACATGGCGTAGGAGAAGATGAAGAACACCACCAGCGCAAACACGTAAACTTCCCTGACATCATGCAGGTACTCGGTGAGTGCCGTCAGTGACCGGCCGATGCCCAGCAGGTCCGACAGCCCGATGATCACCGTCAGCGAGGTGTCCTTGAACAGGCTGATGAACTGCCCCACCAGCGCCGGGATCATGTTCTTGAACGCCTGGGGCAGGACGATGAACAGCATGGTCTGCCATCCCGAGAGCCCCACCGCCCGGGCCGCCTCGATCTGGCCGCGGCCGACCGACTGGATGCCGGCCCGCATGATCTCGCCGACGTAGGCCGACGCGAACACGGTCATCCCGATCATCGCCCGCGCAACCCGCGGCATCGCCTCGCCCGACAGCAGGCTGACGAAGATCGAGAACCACAGCAGCACAGTGATGAGCGGGATGCCCCGGATACCCTCGATGTAGGCGGTACAGAACAGCCGCACCACGGGCAGCTGGCTGGTGCGGCCGATGCCCACCACGACGCCGATGGGGAACGACGCCGAGATCGACACCACCGCCAGCAGCAGCGTGAGATAGAGGCCGCCGATCTGGTCCAGGCGGATCGGGGAGAACAGCCAGACCACCGCGACCGCGGTGCCCGCCCACAACCCCACCAGCACCCGCGGGCGCACCCGGGCCCGCACGCCCACGACCGTCAGCGCGGCTGCGGCGGCCACCAGCCCGCCAGCCCACCACGCGCGCCACAACTGCGACAAAGGGAGGAGCCCCACCGCCCACAGGCGGAGGTTGCGGGTGACGACCTCCCAGTGGGCGCCGGCGGCCCAGCGCCAGACGATGGCGCCGAACCAGCCCAGGAAGAGGGAGACGCCGATCGTCAATGCGCTATTCAGCCAGCCATCGAACAGGTACCGCTGCGCCCACGCCAGGGGCGTGAGGCGTTCCTCGGGGGGAGGGAGCACGATGGCGCGCGTGGCCATGCTACGTTCCCGGGAGGGCCAGGCGCGCCCGGATCAGGTTGAGGACCGCGGAGATCACTAGCGACATGGCCAGGTAGGACAGCGTGACGATCGTGAACGTCTCCAGGACCCGGAACGACTGGCTGGCGACGGTCATAGAGGCGGTCAGGAAGTCGGCGAACCCGACGCCGATGGCCAGGCTGCTGTTCTTCGTCAGGTTGAGGAACTGGTTGCCCAGCGGCGGGATGAGGATGCGCAGCGCCTGCGGCAGGATCACGATCCGCAGCGCCCGGCCGTACGACAGCCCCAGGCTGCGCGCCGCCTCCATCTGCCCGCGCGGGATCGCTAGAATGCCGCCGCGGATGATCTCCGCGATGAACGCTGAGGTGTAGACCCCCAGGCCGACGACCAGGGCAGCGAACTCGCTGTTCATCTGAAACCCACCGTCCACCGCCTGCCGCCCGAAGCGCTCCGTGAGCGTTCCCCCGATCACCAGCCCCCGGTTGGTCAGGATGACGAGGTTGTTGAACAGGGTGAGCGCGGGGCTCTCCGGGGTGCCGGTCGGCAGCTGGAGGAACACGCCGAAATACCAGAAGAACAGCTGCACGAGCAGCGGCGTGTTCCGCAGTACCTCCACGTAGGCCAGCGCCAGGCGGTTCACCAGCCAGTTTCGCGAGAGCCGGGCGATTCCCACGAGCAGACCGAGCGCCACCGCCAGGACGATCCCCAGCACGGCGACCTTCATGGTGTTGAACAGCCCGGCCATCATGGCCTCGGCGTACGAATCCTCGGGGCTGTACCGTTTCAGGCTCAGCCGGTCGAAATCGATGGTCCAGGTGAGCGCCGTCAACTGGAAGCCGGCAGGCTGCCGGATGAAACCCCAGTCGAGGCGGATGTTCTGCCGCACCATGCTCCGCTCGACCGCCGCTTTGCCGGCCCAGATGCCGGCAATGAGCAACACCACGAACAGCGCCTGCGCGACGATGCTGAGGGCGCGGGCGTCCCGCCAGAGCGGGGAAGCGTGAGAGGAACGGGCCATCACTACCCTGCGGGGGTGGAG
>JACQHU010000134.1 GCA_016198805.1 Armatimonadota bacterium | reverse complement strand
TACCAGGATGTGGGCGATCAGGACGATATCAGACACCGTGTGCACCTCCAGGGACGCGCCCCGGGACCACTGGCCCCGGAACACCGCTCATGCTACCACCCGCGGCCCGGTGAATCAACACACCGGCGGCCGCCGGATCATCAAGCCGGTGAATCAACCGACCCGGCCCGCAAACGCCTGGACGATCGCCGCAAACGCCGCCGCGTCCAGACTCGCCCCGCCGACCAGCGCCCCGTCGATCTCGGGCTGCCCCGCAAACTCTCCGAAAGTTTCTGGGGTCACGCTGCCGCCGTAGAGAATGCGGATCTGGCCGGCCCGATCGCCGAACCATTCGTGCAGCCATTGGCGCAGTAGGCCGGCGATGCGGTTGGCCTCGGCGCCGGTGGCGGGCTGCCCGGTGCCGATCGCCCAGACCGGCTCGTAGGCCACCACGAGCGATGCCGCCTGGTCAGGCTCCACATTCAGCGTGCCGACGCGGGCCTGGGTCTGGACGATCCGCTCGGTGCGGCCGGCTTCGCGCTCTTCCAATGACTCACCGACACACAGGATCGGGATGAGCTCGTTGGCGAGTGATGCGGCGACTTTCCGCTGGACGTCTTCGTCGCTCTCGCCCGGGCCGCGGCGGCGCTCAGAATGGCCCACGATGACGTAGGTGCATCCCAGGTCCCAGAGCATCGGCGCGGAAATCTCGCCGGTGTACGCGCCGCGCGACTCCCAATGCAGATCCTGAGCGCCCAGTTCCAGCGCCGACCCGGCCAGCGCCCGGCCGACGTCGGCCAGCGCCGTGAACGGAGGGCAGATCACCACGTCGACGCCCTCGATGCCGGCCAGTTGGGTGTTGAGTCCGCCGACGAGTTCCAGCGCCTCGCGCACCGTCTTGTTCATTTTCCAGTTGCCCGCGACAAGCGGTGTCCGCATCTGCTCCCCCGCTCAGGCGTCCTGTAAGGCGGCGATGCCCGGCAGTTCGCGGCCTTCAAGAAACTCCAGCGACGCGCCGCCGCCGGTCGAGATGTGGGTCATGCGGTCGGCCAGGCCGAACTCTTCGACCGCGGCCGCGGTGTCTCCCCCGCCGACCACCGTGACCGCGTGGGACCGTGCCATTGCTTCGGCCACGGCCCGGGTCCCGCCTGCAAAGGCCGGGATCTCGAACACGCCCATGGGGCCGTTCCAGAGGATCGTACGGGCCTGCCCGATGACTCCGGCGAAGAGTGCCGCAGTCTTGGGCCCGATGTCGACGCCGGCCCAGCCTGATGGGATCGCGGCGGCGTCGACGACCCTATGCTCGGCGCCGGCGGCCACGTCCGCGGCCACAACCACATCCACCGGCAGGTGCATGGCGACGCCCCGCCGGGCCGCGTCGTCCAGCAGGTCGGCCGCCAGGGTGAGCCGGTCGGTCTCGCACACCGAGGTCCCGATCTCGAAGCCCCGGGCGCGGAGGAACGTATAGGCCATCCCCCCGCCGATGAGCAGCGCGTCGGCTTTTGTGAGGAGGTGCTGGATGACCCCGATCTTGTCCGATACCTTCTTCCCGCCCAGGATGGCCACCAGCGGACGGACCGGAGCATTCAGCGCCTCCCCCAGGTGGCGCAGTTCCTTCTCCATCAGGAATCCGGCGACCGCGGGCAGGTACGCGGCGACCCCGGCCGTCGAGGCATGGGCGCGGTGCGCCGCGCCGAACGCATCGTTCACGAAGAGATCGGCCAGGCGGGCGAGCTGGGCGGCGAACGCCGGATCGTTGGCCTCCTCGCCGGGATGAAAGCGGAGGTTGTCCAGCAGCACGATGTCGCCCGGCTGCATCCGCGCCACCGCCGCCTCCACCTCCGGTCCCACGCAGTCGGGC
>JACQHU010000126.1 GCA_016198805.1 Armatimonadota bacterium | reverse complement strand
AGGGCGCGCCCCGCGAGATCAAGCGCCATTACCGTGGTGGCGATTTGCTGGAGGTCGTCTGCCGCGAGTGGATGCGCGCGCTGGACGTGGTGCGCGCCTCGCCGCTGGTCACCGAGGCGGCGCTCTACGGCACGGCCATTCACGCGCGGGTGTCCGAGGCCCGGCAGGCCGTCCCGGCCCTGGAGCAGGCGCTGGCATCAGCCGGCGTGCAGGTGGTGGCCATCGCGCCGATCGCGCCGACGCTGGAGGACGTCTTCGTCGCGCTGGTGACGGCCGCATGACCAGACGCCTGGGCGCCATCATCATCAAGGAGTTCATCCAGTTGCTGCGCGACCCGCGCACGCTGATGATGGCCATCCTGCTCCCGGTGATGCAGTTGCTCCTGTTCGGCTACGCCATCACCACGGAAGTTGAGCAGCTGCCCACGGTCGTCGTCGACCACTCTCGCACTCAGGAGAGCCGGGCGCTGCTCGACCGGTTTGCCACCAGCCGCTTTTACGTCCTGCGCTATCACTCCGACAGCCTGAAGGTGGCCGAGGACCTGGTGCAGGGCGGCAAGGCGCGGGTCGTCATCGTCGTCCCGCCCGACTTCGCCGAGCGGTCCCGCCGCCGCCTGACCGCCCAGGTGATGGTCATCGTGGACGCCTCGGACCCTCTCATCGCGCGCAGCGCGCTGAGCGCGGCCGAGGCCATCGGGCAGGTCGCCTCCCTGGAGATCGTCAGCCGGACCCTGGGTGCGTCGACCTTGCGGGTCCCCCTGGAGGTCCGGACCCGGGCCTGGTACAACCCCGACCTCAGTAGCACCAACTTCATGGTCCCGGGGCTGCTGGCGGTGGTGCTGCAGAACATCACCCTCAGCCTGACCGCCATTGCCATCGTGCGCGAGCGGGAACTGGGCACGATCGAGCAACTCGTCGTCACCCCGATCCGCCGGGGCGAACTCATGCTGGGGAAGATCCTGCCCTACGTGGTGCTCGGGTACGTCGACATTACCCTGGCCCTGCTCATCGCAGCCTATTGGTTCGAGGTGCCGATTCGGGGCAGCCTCACGATGCTGTATCTGGTGACGCTGTTCTTCTACTTCTCCAGCCTGGGATTGGGCATCCTCGTCTCCACCGTTTCCCGCACGCAGCGCCAGGCGATGCAGGCGTCGTTCTTCATCCTGCTCCCGACGTTCATCATTTCCGGCTTCATGTTCCCGCGTGAAGGGATGCCGGAGTTCCTCCAGTGGCTGGGGCTGGGGCTGCCCATCACGTACTTCCTGGTGATCGTCCGCGGCCTGATCCTCAAGGGTGTGGGGCTGGAACACCTCTGGGACCAGATCATTCCCATGGCCCTGCTGGGCGCCGTCTTCTTCGCCTTCAGCGTGGCGCGCTTCCAGAAGAAGCTCGAGTAGATGCACGAGCGGCAGTCTTCCGGTCGGCTGGAAGATCCGCGTCTGCTCGCCGGGCGCGGCCGGTTCGTGGGCGACATCCGGCTCCCCGGCATGCTGGAGATGGCGGTCTTACGCAGCCCGCACGCGCATGCCCGCCTGCTCGGGATCGACACGACCGCGGCGCTAGAGGCGCCTGGGGTCGTCGCGGCCGTCACGGCCGCTGACCTCGGAGTCGCGAACCGGCCGATCCCTCCCATCGTGGTGCACCCCGGGCTGCACGCGCCGCGCGGGGCCCTGCCGCTCGCGCAGGACGAGACGCGCTACGTCGGCGAGCCGGTCGCCGCAGTGCTGGCTGAGGACCGATATCGGGCCGAGGACGCGCTCGAGCAGATCACGGTTACGTATGACGTACTGCCCGCCGCATCCGGGCTGGAAGCCGCGCTGGCCTCCGACACGCCGCGGGTCCATCCGGACATCCCCGACAACTGTGCCGGTGGGTGGACGGTTGAGACAGGCGATGTGGACGCCGCCCTCCCCGGAGCCGACCGCGTGTTCCGCGAGCGGTTCGAGATCGAGCGGGGCCACGGCCAGCCGCTCGAGCCCCGCGGGGTCGTCGCCCGGTGGGATGCGGTAGAGGAAAGCCTCACCGTCTGGTCCTCCACACAGGTGGCGCACGCCGTCCGGGACGCGATCGCATCAGCCCTGCACCTTCCGGCCCGGCAGGTCCGGGTCATCGTCCCCGACGTGGGCGGCGGCTTCGGCCTCAAGGGCACGCCCTATCCGGAAGAGATCCTGGCGGCCTGGCTCGCCCGCCGCAGCGGCCGGCCGGTGCGGTGGATCGAGGACCGCCTGGAGCACTTCGTCGCCACGGTCCACGACCGGCTGCAGATCCATGAGGTGGAAGCGGGTGTCGACCGGTCCGGGCGTCTGTTGGCGCTGCGGCACCGCGTCGTGGTCGACCTCGGCGCCTACGCGCCCTTCGGGCTGCTCATCGGCGGCAACGTGCAACTGCACATGCCCGGGCCGTACGCGGCGCCCAACATCAGGAGCGACATGCTCGGCGTCTACACCAACCGCACGCCT
>JACQHU010000130.1 GCA_016198805.1 Armatimonadota bacterium | reverse complement strand
CGACCTCCGCAAGGACGTCCGGCTGGCCGAGGTGGCTGAATGACGAACCAGTGGCGGCGCTGGCGCCGCTGGCTGACCCCGGGCCTGGGGATCAAACGGTGGGTCCTGGTCATCGGGGCCGGGGTCTTGCTGTTCTCCGCCGGCTTCTCGTTGCTCGTGAATATCCGGTTCCTGGCTCAGTTCGACGCCGCGGTCTTCCGCCTGGCCCGGTCGCTGGACCGCGTGACCGGCGGCGGCGTGTCGCCCGCCGCGCTGGGCATCGCGGGCATCCTGCTGGGCGCGCTGGTGGCATTCTTCGGCCTGCGGGGGACCCTCCGGTCCATCGACCGGGTGCTGTTCCCTACCGGGCACCCGACCCTGGTCGAGGTGCTGCGCGACCAGCGCCGCCGCCGGCGGGGAGTCAATGCTGTGGTCATTGGTGGAGGCACCGGACTGGCCACGCTGCTGCGCGGACTCAAGCAGTACTCCTCAAACCTGACCGCGGTAGTCACGGTGTTCGACGATGGCGGCTCGTCAGGACGGCTGCGCCGCGAACTGGGCATCCTCCCGCCGGGCGATATCCGGGACTGCCTCGTCGCGCTGGCCGAGGCCGAGCCGCTGATGACCAGGCTGTTCGAGTACCGCTTCCGCGGCGGGGCGCTGGACGGGCATGCCTTCGGGAACCTGTTCATCGCCAGCCTGACCGGCGTCACCGGCGACCTCGAACTCGCCGTGAAGGAGGTCAGCAAGGTCCTGAACATCCGGGGCCGGGTCCTGCCCACCACCGCTCACGACGTGGTGCTGACAGCCGAACTGGACGACGGCCGCGTCATCGAGGGGGAGTCCACGATTACGGGGGCGCGCGGCCGGATCCGCCGGGTGTGGCTGCGGCCTGCCGACGTCGCGCCGCTCCCGGAGGTTCAGGAGGCCATCGCCGATGCCGATCTGATCCTGCTGGGACCCGGCAGCCTCTACACCAGCGTCATTCCCAACCTGCTGGTCCGGGGCGTGGCCGACGCCATCCGCCAGGCCGACGCGCCCTGCGTGTACATCTGCAATGTCATGACGCAGCCGGGCGAGACGGACGGGTACTCCGCGGCCGACCACGTCCGGGCCATCCATGCGCATGCGGGCGCCGCGCTCTTCTCCCACGTGATCGTCAACACGCAGGCTCCGCAGAGTCGGGCGCTGCTCGACCGGTACGTTAGCCAGGGCAGCCACCCGGTGGATCCGGCGCTGAAAGAACTCGAGGCCATGGGGCTGACGCCCATGGCCTTTACGCTGATGAGCGAGGAGGAACTGCTTCGTCATGATCCGGCACGGCTCGCCGCCGCCGTCTTTCAGGTCATGTCGACGGCGACGGGCCGGCGAGTGCGTGACCGCCGTCCCGCGGTGTTGAGCCGGTAGCAGGGGGGCAACCGCCCACCGCAAGGAGACGGCGACATGAGACGAAGGGAGTTGCGACGACGACCATGGATGACCTGCTGCCCCCCGCCGAGCCGTTCCGTGCTAAGGTCGTTGAGCCGATCCGCCGGTTGACCCGGAGCCAACGCCTCCGCGCCCTCGATGGGGCGCATTACAATCTCTTCCTGTTGAAATCCGACGACGTCTACATCGACCTCCTGACCGACAGCGGGACCTCTGCCATGAGTGACCGCCAGTGGGGGGCGCTGATGGTCGGCGATGAGGCCTACGCCGGCAGCCGGAGCTTCGACCGGCTGCGGCAGGCCGTCGAGGACGTACTCGGGTTCCCCCACGTCATCCCCACCCACCAGGGCCGCGGGGCGGAGCATGTTCTCTTCAGCACGCTGGTGCAGCCCGGCCAGTATGTGCTCGGCAACGTCCACTTCGATACCACGCGCGCCCACATCGAGCACCGGGGAGCGGCGGCGGAAGACCTAGCGGTGGAGGCGATCTACGACCCGCACGATGCGTCGCCATTCAAGGGGAATCTGGATGTCGAGCGGGCCGACGCGTTCATCCGCGACGTCGGCCCGAAGGCCGTGGCGCTGATCCTGGTCACGGTCACCTGCAACACCGGTGGGGGGCAGCCCGTCTCAGTGGCGAACCTGGCCGCCGTGCGGGCTCTGGCTGATCGCTGGAACATCCCGTTCTTCCTGGATGCCTGCCGGTGCGCCGAGAACGCGTACCTCGTCCGGCAGCGCGACCCTGGATACGCGGGAAAGACGGTGGCGGCCATTGTCCGGGAGATGTGCAGCCTGGCCGACGGGTGCACCTTCAGCGCGAAGAAAGACGGACTGGCCAACATCGGCGGCTTCGTGGCGTTGCGCGATCCCGCGCTCTACCAGCGGGCGGCGCCCTGGGCGGTGCTCTTTGAGGGATTCCTGACCTACGGCGGCCTGGCCGGCCGCGACCTGGAGGCCGTCGCCGTGGGCCTGCTCGAGGTGCTCGACCACGACTACCTGGCATGGCGCGTGGGGCAGGTCCAGCGGCTGTGGACGGGCCTCCGCGATGCCGGCGTTCCCCTGGTGGCACCCGCCGGCGGCCACGCCGTCTTTCTGGACGCGCGCCGGTTCCTGCGGCACGTGCCGCAGGACGCCTTTCCGGCGCAGGCGCTGGCCTGCGCGCTGTATGCCGATGGAGGCGTCCGCGGGGTGGAGGTGGGCGGGGTGATGGCAGGCCGGGATCCCCGCACCGGGCAGGAGCGACGCCCCCGGCTAGAACTGGTGCGCCTGGCGGTGCCCCGGCGCGTGTACAGCGACGCCCACATGACGGTGGTGATCGAAACGGCCCGGCGCACGCTGGCGCGGCGAGCCGAGATCGGCGGGATGCGGTTTGTCTACGAGCCATCGGTGCTCCGGCACTTCACCGCCCACTTTGCGCCCATTCCGGCCGCCGAACTGGCGCAGGCGTGAGGGGGCCGGCGATACCCACTGGCCGGCGATAGGATTCTTGACGCCCTGCGACGAACCCACGTTGGCGTGAGTTTGACGCTGTCGAACAGGCGTTTGTCGACTCGCACGATCATTCAATCGCTGATTCTTGGAAGTGTGGACGCGCCGGTCCGCACGCCGGGGCCGGGGGACTGATCCCGGGCGGCGGCGCCTGCGGGTGACGGGCGCCCGGCGGGGCGTTAGCGTGCGACGGATGTCTGGCCGGGTGTGCGCGGAGGACGGGCATGCTGCTCCTTGACTGGCTCTACGTCGGCGTCTTCGCGGTTGTGGGCCTGGCGATGGCTGCGCTGCCGCTGGCCATCGTCTGGGCGCTGGCGCCCAGGTTTCCGTACCCGCAGAAGCGCCTGACCTACGAGTCCGGCGTGGTGCCCTTCGGCCAGGCCTGGGCGCAGTTCAACGTCCGCTACTACCTGTTCAGCCTGGTCTTCGTGATCTTCGATGTGGAGGTCATCTACCTCTATCCCTGGGCCATCGTCTTCCAGGCGCTCGGCAAGTTCGCGTTTGTGGAGATGCTGATCTTCCTGGTCATCCTGCTGGTCGGCCTGGCCTACGCCTGGCGGAAGGGTGCGCTGGAATGGGCGTAGGGCGTCCAGGCGTCGCCGCACCGGAGGCACCGCGGTGACCATCAACTGGCCGCTGGAGGTCGTCAAGGCGGTCCTCGCTGCGGTCATCGTCTTCACCTTTCTGGCAGTCATCGGCGCGATGCTCGGCGTGCTGCTGGAGCGCAAGATCGGCGGCTGGATCCAGTCGCGGCTCGGCCCCAAGCACGTCGGGCGGCAGGGCCTGCTGCAGACCGTGGCCGACACCATCAAGCTGCTGCAGAAAGAGCACATCACCCCGCACGCCGCCGACGTCGCGATCTTCAACACCGCCCCGCTGATCGTCGCCGTCGCCGGCCTGCTGGACTGGATCGTGATCCCGTTTGCGCCCGGGCTCATCGTCCGGGACCTGAACATCGGCGTGCTCTTCTTCGCGGCCATGGCGTCGCTGACCGTCGTCGGGATCCTGGCCGGCGGCTTCGCGTCCAACAACAAGTACGCGCTGCTGGGGGGCCTGCGGTCAGCGTCCCAGATGATCAGCTACGAGTTGCCCCTGGCCGCGGCCCTAATCGCGGTGGCCATGGAGGCGGGGACCCTCTCGACGGTCAGCATCGTCGAGGCGCAGGCCCGCCAGGGCTGGTTCGTCATCTGGCAGTTCCCCGCGTTCGTGATCTTCATGATCGCGGCGACGGCGGAGGTCAACCGCGTGCCCTTCGACCTGCCCGAGGCGGAGTCCGAACTCGTCGCCGGCTACTTCTCCGAGTACACCGGCATGCGGTTCGCCCTGTTCCAGCTCGGCGAATATGCCGAGATGTTCGCCATGGCGGCCCTGGCGACGACGCTGTTCCTGGGCGGCTGGAAGGGTCCGATCCTGCCGCCCCTCGTCTGGTTCTTCATCAAGATGTACGCCATCGTGTTCTTCCTGATGTGGATGCGGTGGACCTATCCCCGGCTCCGGCTGGATCAGCTGCTCAACCTGTCCTGGAAGCTGCTCCTGCCGGCCGGGCTGGTCTGGATCCTCATCACCGGCTACCGGATCACGTTCTGACACGATGGGCGAACTGGCGGCCTTCATCATCCTCTCGGCGATCGCCCTGGTCTCGGCGGTGGTGGTCGTCACCTCCGGGAACATCGTGCGCAGTGCCCTGTCGCTGGTGCCGACGTTCCTGGGCGTGACGGGCCTGTACATCCTGCTGCAGGCGGAGTTCGTCGCCGGCATCCAGGTGCTGATCTACGCCGGCGCCATCACCGTGCTGATCCTGTTCGTGATCATGCTGACCGAGGGCGGGACGGGGCTGCGCGTCCGGCAGGTCAACGAGCAGGTGGCCGCGGGCCTGCTGGCGACAGTGGTCTTGGCCGGCCTGCTCATCGGCGTGTTCCTGCGGACCGACTGGCCGCGAGGGCCCGGCGCGCTGCCGCAGTACACGGCGGAAGCCATCGGGCGGACCTTCCTGACTACCGCGGTCCTGATCTTCGAGGTCACCAGCCTGCTGCTGCTGGTCTCGTTGATCGGCGCCATCATCGTGGCGCGGCGCGAGCGGTAGGGCGGGGACGCCGCATGCAGGTCGGCCTCACCCACTACCTGATCGTCAGCGCCCTGCTGTTCTGCCTGGGGCTGTATGCCGTCCTGACCCGGCGGAACGCGGTGGCGATCCTGATGGGCATCGAGCTCATGCTGAACGCGGCCAACGTGAACCTGGTTGCCTTCAACAAGTACGTGGCGCCGGCCGCGCTCTCCGGGCAGGTGTTCGCGCTGGTGGTGATCACACTGGCGGCCTGCGAGGCGGGCGTGGGCCTGGCGCTGGTGATGGCCGCCTACCGGAACCTGGAGACCGTCCATGTCGACGAGATCAACCTGATGAAGTGGTAGCCGATGGCTGAGCTGGCCTGGCTGATTCCCCTCCTCCCGTTTGTGGCCTTCGGCCTCATCATCTTCTTCGGCCGGCGGCTCCCCGGGCAGGGCAGCTCCGTTGCCATCGGCGCCTTGCTGGCGGCGGCGCTGCTGTCGCTGGGCCTCTTCTTCCAGAGGCTGGGCCACGCCGAGCCAGTGGATCTGAACCTGCGGTGGATGGTGCTGGGCGACGCGCCGCTGGTCCTCGGCCTCCGTGTCGATCCGCTGGCCACCGTCATGCTGCTGGTGGTGACGGTGGTGGGGTCGGCCATCTTCATCTACTCCATCGGCTACATGCACGGCCACCCGCGGTTCTCGCGCTTCTTCGCCTACATGTCGCTGTTTGCGGCCTCGATGCTCCTGCTGGTGCTGGCCAACAACCTGCTCTTCCTGTACGCCGGCTGGGAGCTGGTGGGGTTGTGCTCGTACCTGCTGATCGGCTTCTACTTCGAGAAGCCGTCGGCCGCCCGCGCGTCGTTGAAGGCGTTCATCACCACGCGCGTCGGCGACTTCTTCATGTTCCTGGGCATCCTGCTGCTCTTCTTCCACCTGCGGACGTTCCAGTTCGAGGAGATCTTCGCGCAGGTGCGGGAAGGGGCGCTCGGCCCCCTGACGGTCGGCGGCCTCCCGCTGCTTACCGTCGCGGCGGTGCTGCTCTTCGGCGGCGCCGTGGGGAAGTCGGCTCAGGTGCCCCTGCATACCTGGCTGCCCGACGCGATGGAAGGTCCGACGCCGGTCTCCGCGCTGATCCACGCCGCCACCATGGTGGCCGCCGGGGTCTACCTGGTGGCGCGCCTCTTCACCCTGTTCTTCGCCTCGCCTGGGCGGGAGGCGCTGGAGGTCGTCGCCTGGATCGGCGGCATCACCGCGCTGATGGCGGCCACCATCGGGGTCACGCAGGACGATATCAAGCGGGTGCTGGCCTATTCCACGATCAGCCAGCTGGGGCTGATGATGCTGGGG
>JACQHU010000129.1 GCA_016198805.1 Armatimonadota bacterium | reverse complement strand
CGAGGTTGTTCATCAGCATCCGCAGCGCCGCTTCCTGCGGCCATCCCTTGCACGAGATCTTGTGACCCCGCGGAGCGCGGACCACGCGGGGCGTCCCCAGTACGCCACTGACCCCCGTGCTCATCCCTGCGCCTCCTGTCAGCCCCTCTTCCACTGTATCCGCAATCCGCCGACCCTAGAAGACAAGAGGCACGCCGGCCGCGGGTTCGACGATCGTGGTCTCCGGGACCAGTTGCCTCCACAGCGCCGCCTGCTCGGTATGCACCGGCACCAGGATCTGCGGCTGAAGAGTCCTGACCATCCTCACCAGGTCCGGCTGCGCCGCGTGCCCGGAGGCGTGGCTGTCCAGCCGCGCGACGCCCAGCAGGTCCAGCCAGTTCGCGAGCCGCCGCTGGTCGATGACCTGTTCCTCATCGTGCGGCTCACTCGCCGAATAGATGTAGAGCGCGTCTGGTCCCACCTGCAGGTCGATCAGGTTCTGGACGTCCCAGAACGATAGGGCCAGGATGAGGCGCGACGCCTCCGCCCGCAACTCTTCGGATGTGCGCACCGTGGGCCAGCCGAGCACCTTGCGCTCCCAGGTCTCGTAGTCCTTCTCGCTGTACGTCCCGCTCTGCTTGCGCTCCTTGAGGATCAGGATGGGCGCGGCCCGGGGATCGGGGACGAGCGGGTGCAGGCCGCGCAGCCGGTCGAGCAGGAAGGCGTCCTGGGGGAGGATGACCAGCGACCGCCCGGTCTCCTCTGCGATGCGCAGGAAGGTGGACAGACGGTAGAGGTCGCGCGGCGCGAAGTCGGCGATCACGGGCCCGCGCACCGCGCACACCGCGGCCAGACATTCCTCGAAGACGTGCTGCTCGGTGCGGCGCTCTGTGGCGTCCAGCCGCGTGCCTTCGGTGATCAGCATCCAGATGCCCTCGGCGGCGGCCGCTTCCAGCATGGCCCTGCTGAGGTGCGCCTCCGGGCCGTGGAAGCGGAGGTCACCGGTGTAGAGGACGTTGCCGCATGAGGTGCGCATCAGGAACACCACGCAGCCCAGCATCGAGTGGTCCACCGGGAGCGCCCGGCAGGTGAGCCCGCCGGCGGCGAAGTCGCCCTCGACTGCGCGGAAGGGCCGGGGCCGGACGCTGCGGTCGCGGCGGAAGGCCGGCCGTGGCTTGAAGTTGGTGATTTCCGTCTCGAAGTCGCGTGCGCGACTATCTTGCATGGCGAGTAGCGTGCGGTGGCACAGCAACGAGCAGTAGACCGGGATGCGCTCGTCCAGGAACGAGATGTGCCCGGCGTGGTCGAGGTGGGCGTGGCTGAGGAGCACCGCCCGAGCGAGCGGCTCGTCGTGGAGCGGGAGTCCGTGGTCGGCGAGTTTCAGCAAGTCATGGCGGTAGAGGCCCGGGACCGCCGGCAGCACCTGGGTGACCAGCAGGTCGGTCAGGCCGGCGGCGGTGCGCGGTTTCAGGTACTCCTCGAAGAAGAGCTTGCGGCGGGCGTACGAGATCCCGAAGTCGAGGAGGACGCGCGCATCGCCATCCTCCAGGAGGATCTTGTTGCCGCCGATCTCGCCGGCGCCGCCGTAGACGGTGAGACGAAGCATGAGGTCCACTGTACAGATTCGCCAGAGGAGCCGATGATCTTCTGGGGGGGCTTGTGGCGAACCTACCCTCGCCCGCGTGACCGGACGCGGCCATCCCGCTGCAGTTGACTTATGTACACTCTATTGTACACTTCATGTTTGACGGGGTCTGGCAGGAGGCGAACATCGTGGACCGGGTCGTGGGGGTGGCTGAAACTCGGAAGAACCTGAAGAGGATTGTCGACAGCGCCTCGAAAGGTTCCCGCTACATCATTACCTCGCGCTCGCGACCCAAGGCCGTCCTGGTCAGCGTCGAGGAACTCGAGACCCTCGAGGTCATGGCCGACCGCGCCCTGCTGGACGAAATCAGGCAGGCGAAGGAGGACATTCGAGCGGGCCGGTACGTGCCCTACGAGCAGTACTTTAGAAAGCGTTGATGGCGCGCGTTTTTGTCACACGCCGGTTTCAGCAGAGCTTCGAAGCCCGTGCCTCGCCTGTCCAGGGGCGCGTCCGCGCTGCGCTTGAGAAGATCCGCACAAATCCGCGAGTCGGCAAGGCCCTCACCGGGCCACTGTCAGGAGAATTCTCACTCCGCGTTGGTGCCTACCGCGTCATCTATTCCTTCGACCCGGACGAGGATACCGTCTGGCTGGAGACAGTCCGGCATCGCCGGGACGTGTACCGCAGGCGAAAATCCAGGTGAGTCGGGCGGAGGCAACCTTACCCAGGCGTAGGCGGTCGAACTATCGGGCATCTCACTTCTCGGGAGACACCGTCATGTGCGTCCGTTCTGTGAGCCATCTGCTGCTGATCGTTGCGTTCCTGGCCGCTCTGCTCAGTCCCGTGGGCATCAGCACCACGAGCCTCACCGCCGCGCCCAGGCTTGAAGCCGCCGCGGCGGGCCTACCGACCGCCGTCCCGGCCGAGTTTGCCGACCTCTATGCCACCCTGGACGCGAAACTGAAGGCAATCGATGGGTACATCTCCTCGCGCTGGCGCGGCGACCGGCACGACGTCCTCTTCAGCACCGAACTCCTGGCGGCGAACAGCAATCAGGGTGAGGCCCTGCTGCGCGATCAGGCCTGGCAGAGCGTCATCCTCAGTCTCGACGCGTTGCAGGCCCTGGGCGTGCGCGGCGTCAAGGTCGCGATCAAGTACCCGGTGCTGATACCGGGGTTCCCCCGGTCGGCGGAGTACCTGGACTTCTTCAAGCGGCTCTCCCCGGAACTGAAGCGGCGGAACCTCACGTTCCTGGCGCAGATGACGGCCGGGTTCCGGGAGCCCGCGTTCAGCAGCCTGCCGGTGGCCGGCCACTACGCCGGGCTCACGCACGAGCGCTACCGGCAGGAGAAGCGGCAGATGGCCGAGACGATCATCCGCGAGATCCGGCCTGACTATCTGACGATCGAAAACGAGCCGGGCACGCAGGCGCACAACACAGGCCTGTCGGTCACCGTGCAGACCTTCACCGACCTCGTGCAACACGTGCTGAACGGGCTGGACCGCCGGGGTGTGCTGGTCGGCGCGGGTGCCGGCACCTGGGACGACCTGGCCTACACCCAGGCGCTGGCCCGCACCGGGGTCGACTACATCGACATGCACATCTACCCGATCACCGGAGACTTCGTAGTCGACCGGGCGTTCCGGATCGCCGAGATCGCCCGGCGGGCCGGCAAAAAGGTGGTGCTGGGCGAGGCCTGGCTCTACAAGGCGCGCGAGTCAGATCTGCGCGGCTCGGCGGTGGCCGCAGCGCCGGGGCTGTTTGCGAGAGACGCCTTCAGCTTCTGGGAACCACTCGACGTGGAATTCCTCACGGTGATGGGCAAGCTGTCTCATCACATGAAGATCGACTTCACGTCGTTCTTCTGGTCGCGGTACTTCTACGGCTACGTGGAATACAGCGACGCCACCCGGCGCCTGCCGCCGGTGGAGCTGTTCCGGCTGGCCAACCGGGAGGCGGCGCGGAACATGGTGGCGACCCCGCCACAGCCGACGCGGACGGGGCAGGCGTTTCAGAGGCTGGTCAGGCCGGGGCCGTAACTCTACTTCAGCTTTGCCACAAAGCGGCGGGCGAGGTCGACGAGGACCCGGAGATCCTCGGCGTCGAGGCGCCTGGCCAGGTGAACGAGTGTGTTGACCGTGTTGCCCTGCGGCGCCTCCTCCTTCTCCACGGCGACGGTGTCGTAGCTCCTCCTCGCGGCGAGCCAGGCGCTTCGGGTCGCCGGCGGCGCCATCAATGAGGCCATCGGGGGAGGAGGCTCAGCAGGGCCCGGCGCCTCATCTAGGTGCGCGGGTCCCGGGCTGGCAAACCTGGCCACTGGCGGCCCGGCCGATAGCGATTCCACGTAGGCGAGTAGCTCGCTGGGCGCCATCCCCAGGGCGGTCGCGATCTTCGCCAGGACATCAGCCGACGGCCGCTTGAACCCCCGGACGACCTCCGACAGGTACGAGGCCGAGACGCCCGAGGCTTCCGCCAGCGCCTCGCGGGTCATCTGACGCTCCCGGCGCAGGTTCTCAATGGCCATCCCGTAATCCAGCCTGGTTGTGGTGGGTCTTTCGGGCGTCTTCGTT
>JACQHU010000124.1 GCA_016198805.1 Armatimonadota bacterium | reverse complement strand
GTCCTGCGCCGGTCGCCACGGCGAGATCGGCGATAAACGCGTCCTCCGTCTCGCCGGACCGGTGCGAGATGATCGCCGCGTAGCCGGCCGCGCGCGCGGTCCGGATGGTCTCCAGGGTCTCGGTGACAGTGCCGATCTGATTGAGTTTGATCAGGATGGCGTTGCTCACTCCCTCGGCGATCCCGCGGCGCAGGAGGCCGGGGGTGGTCACGAAGAGATCGTCGCCGACGATCTGCGCCCGGTCGCCCAGCCGGCGGGTCAGCACCTGCCAGTCGGTCCACGCGTTCTCGTCCAGGCCGTCTTCAATGGACACGATAGGGTACCGGTCCAGCAGGGAGGCCAGGAAGTCGATCATCTGCGGGGCCGCGCGGCGGGCGCCTTCGCCTTCGAAGACGTAGACCCCGTCGCGGTAGAGGCTGCTGGCGGCCACGTCCAGGGCCAGGGCGATGTCGCGGCCCGGCCGGTAGCCGGCCGCCTCGATGGCGCCGGCCAGCAGGTCGAGGGTTGCGTCACTCGAGGGCAGGTCGGGCGCAAAGCCACCTTCGTCGCCCACGCCGGTGGCGAGGCCCCGCTGGTGCAGGATCCGCTTGAGGTGATGAAAGACCTCCGTGCCCATGCGCACGGCCTCGCCGAACGTCGGGGCCCCGGCGGGCACGACCATGAACTCCTGGACGTCGAGCCGGGTCTCCGCATGCGCGCCGCCGTTGATGATGTTCATCAGCGGCACCGGCAGCGGCCCGGAGGTATCGCCCGCCAGCGCACGCCACAGCGGCACCCCGCGCGCGGCCGCATCAGCCCTGGCCACGGCCATCGATACCGCCAGGATCGCGTTCGCCCCCAGCCGACTCTTGTTGGGCGTGCCGTCGAGGTCGAGCACGACGCGGTCGAGCGCAGCCTGATCGCCGGGATCGCGCCCGACCAGACGCGGCGCGATCTCCTCGCAGATGTGCCTGACCGCCCTCCGCACGCCCTTCCCCAGGTAGCGGGTGCGGTCGCCGTCCCGCAGTTCCAGGGCCTCGCGCTCGCCGACCGAGGCCCCCGACGGCACGGCGGCGCGCCCGAGCGTGCCGTCGCTGAGCCGCACATCGGCCTCGACGGTGGGATTGCCCCGGGAGTCGAGAATTTCGCGCGCGGTGATCTCGACAATCGTCGTCATGGAGTCGAACGCCTCCGCATCGTAGCCTACCACCGATCCGGGGATCGGACATCTTCGACGATTTCATAAGCCGGCTCCGTCGACGGACGGCCCTCAGGGAGCCGCACCACCCTGACGGTGAGCCTGCGCGGGCCCAACTCGAGGCCGACGAGATCCCCGATCTCCACGGCCGCCGCGGGCTTGGCACGATGGCCGTTCACCGTGACCTTCCCCGCATCGCACAGACGGTTGGCCAGGGTCCGGCGCTTGATCAGCCGGCTGGCCTGCAGGTACTTGTCGAGGCGCATGTCTCTCTATGGCGTCTCTCAGGGCCGGGGCGTCAGACCCTCCAGACGCGCCGCGTCTTCAAGACGCCCATCGAAGACCACGATCTCCCCGGCCGGAGGGCTTCCCGCCCACACCAGGGCTGCGGCCAGTTGCAGCGCATCGAGTGAACGGAGGGGGTGCATGCGCAGGAGCCGCGCCGCGTGGCCCCGGACTTCCTCACCGGGCTGGATCTCTGTCCAGGCGTCCTGCAGGGCGCGCAACAGCGTGCGGGCGCGTTCTTCTTCGTCGACCAGGAGAACTCCATCACGCCGCAGCCGGGCGAAGGCCGACCAGCATTCGAGGACCGAGCCCCACCACGCCACCATCGCCGGGTCTTCTCTGAGGAGCGCGCGGGCCGTCGCAGAGGCCGGCTGATCCAGACACAGAGGGACCAGGGCGGATGCGTCCCAGAATCTCAACGCCCCTCAGCGCGCTCCTCGGTGAGCGCGGTGAGCGCGCGTCCGTGGGGGTCGGCCGGCCGCCGCATGGTCCAGAAGTCCTTCGGCAGTTTGCGGACGGGGGGCTTCGCCAGCCCGGCCCGGATCAGCCGGCTAAGGCGCGCGTCGTCCCTGCCGGCCGCGCCGACCGGCACGAGCCTGGCCACCGGCCTTCCCCGGTCAGTCACGATGACCTCCTCGCCGGCTCTCACGGCGTCCAGGAATTCGCTGAGCCGGGCCTTGAGCGACGCGATCGAGGCGCTCTTCACAGGGTGTCTTCGTCGTCTCTCCGCGGTCTCACACCGGCGACGCGACGCCGGTATCATGACCATTATAGATATAAATGAATGTGCTGTATAGTTACTTCTTGGAACTCCGGGTTGCCACCCAGGCCTCGCACGCCTGCCGCAGCGCCGCTTCCGCATCCGCTCCCATCGTCTCCGCCAGCACCACCACCGCCAGGAGGAGATCGCCCAGCGCCGCCCGCTCGCCGGCGCCCCCGGAGGCGGCCTCCGCCTGCGCCCGCGCGGCGATCACGCGGTCGAGCGCCCGGCGGATGCCGTCTGCTGCCTGACGGCGGTCCGGGCGGCCTGTGCCATCGGGCCAGGTGCGTTCGAGGAGTTTCTGCGCGCGGGCCAGGGCGGGCAGCGAGGCAGGCACGTCACTGAAGAGGTCCCGGTCAGGGGCTTCGCGGCGCTTGAGTTCCTCCCAGTGCGCCCGGACCTCACTGGCGGTGCCCAGCCGCACATCGCCGAAGACATGGGGGTGCCGGTCGATCAGTTTGCGGGTCAGCCCGTCGACGACGGCTCCCGCGCCGAAGCCGCCGGCTTCCCGGGCGATCTCCGCATGGAACACGACCTGGAGGAGCACGTCGCCCAACTCGCCGCGCAGCGCATCGAGGTCGCCGCGCGCGATGGCGTCCAGCGCCTCATGCGCCTCTTCCAGCAGGTAGGGCGCCAGGGAGGCGTGCGTCTGCTCGCGATCCCAGGGACACCCCCGGCTGCCGCGCAGCCGGGCCATGATGGCGACGAGGTCCTCGAAGGTGAACTGCACGGCCTGCGCGCGGCCGAGGGCTAGATCCGCTCGAACCGCTCGACCTTCGCCGCCTTCCGCTGCTGGTCGAGCCAGGCTTCAAAGGCCTGCTGGCGCTTGGAGCCCAGCATCTGCGCGCGGATCTCGTCTTTGACCTTGTCAAACTCGGCCTGCTCCGCGGGCTGCATCGCGGTCACGCGGATGATATGGAGGCCGTACTCGGTCCGCACCGGCCCGCTGGTCTGCCCCGGCTTCAGGGCCCAGGCGGCGTCTTCGAACTCCTTGACCAGTTTTCCCTTGGGAACCAAGCCCAGGTCGCCGCCCTGTTCGGCGCTCGCCTTGTCGTCGGAGTACTCCCTGGCCAGATCCTCGAACTTGGCGCCGTCGGCCAGCTTCGCCTGCACGATGCGAGCCTTGGCCGCCGCGACCGGCTCGTCGGCCTTCCCGCCGATGCGGAACAGGATGTGGCTGACCTTGATCTGCGCCGGCCTGTCGTACTGTTTGCGGTTGCCGTCGAACTGCTTGCGCACTTCCTCGTCAGTGACCGTGCCCTGCGCCACGGCGTCCGCCACGCGCCGCTGGGTCAACTGGTCCCTGATGAGCTCGCGGACCTGCGGCAGCGTCAGGCCGCTGCGGGCCAGGGCGCTGTTGAACGCCTCCTCGTTGGGGAACTGCTTCCTGATGGCGGCCAGCTGCTCGTCGACGTCTTTGTCGCTGGCGACCAGGCCCCGCTTCCGGGCTTCCTGCCTGATCAGCCGGAGCGCGATGATCTGGTCGAGCACGGCCTTGGTGATCTCCGCCCGCTGCTTCTTGAACTCCTCGCCGGCGGGGTCGATCCCGAACTGGCGGGCGGCCCGGAGGATCTCCACGTCGACCTCCGACCAGTAGATCGCCTCGCCATTGACCCTGGCGGCCACGGCGCTCGCGCGGCGGGTCCCGGCAGTGAGCATCCAGGCGCCGGCGCCGACCGCGCCCACCGCGATG
>JACQHU010000123.1 GCA_016198805.1 Armatimonadota bacterium | reverse complement strand
TGGTCTGGCGCTTTTCGGGCGATTCGTTCTCGCGGTTCTGTGCGTTCTGTGCGCTGAGCGCTCCGGACGGCCATCCCGAGACTCCTCCCGCGCCTGACGCGCGCCGCGCCACCCCCCGAAAACGACGAATCCTCTTGAGCTGCCCCAAGAGGACTCTTCATCTCCCTTCGGCAGCCCGGCCGACCAACAAACAAGGTCCCGCGGCTTTGCGCCCCCACCTTACGATGGGTTTGCCATTTTCGGGGTCGGTATGCAGTTGTGTCTCTCGACCTGATGGTCGAGGCCCGTTTAGTCTAGACCATCAGGAACATTCTTGCAAGGTCTGCGTGAGAATTCGTACCCAGATGTCCACCATTCTAGACCTGCTCTGCTCCCCGGGGGGGTCAGCGGGGGGCCGGGGCGCCGGCCTGCGGCCGGGCCCCGCTCCAGTACCGGAGCGCCAGTTTGTGCGCAAGCAGGGTCTCGATGATGCCGGCCACCTGATCGGGATTCAGGCCGCACGCGGATGCGATCTCGCCCAGCGTGTGGCTGCCGTCCAGGAAGGGGAGCGCGCGCAGCGCCTGCTCGCCGGCTTGCGCGGCAATCTTCGCCGCCACCTGGGCGGGCAGGCGTCCATCCCCGCCCGGTGAGAGGACGAACCGCGCCGACGCCGGAAAGCGGCCGAAGGCCACCGGGGCGGCGACCTGCGCGACGGTCTGGGCCGCCGCAGCCTTCGATGGCGCCACTGCGCCGGCCAGGTGCACGATCCAGCCTGACGCCTGGGAGAGCACAGCATGGCCGTGTGCGGCCGGTGGCTCGACGACGGTGAGGGTGTGATCGCTGACCACCAGCACCGCGGGTCCCGCGCCGACGACGAGGACCGTCGCGCCCTGGCCCTCGGCCTGCAGGCGCTGGATGAATCGCTCCAGGTTCACGAAATCGGTGTGCAGGCCGGCGGTCACGAATTCCAGCGCGGCAAGACGATCCACCAGGTCCCCGGGCAGCGGCAGGTGAGAGAGCGCGGCCTGGTCCGGCGGACCGCCGGGGAGCACACGCTCAGGCACGCCGATCTGCCAGCCGGCTGGCCCGAACGCGGCTGCGGCGACGGACGCAGTCGCCTTCCAGACGACAGCCAGGTGATCTGGCCAGGCGTAGTGCGTGACTCCGGTCCGCGCGGGGGCGGACACGCGTCACACCTCCTCCTGCACCCGTTGCTGCCAGAAGCCGCCGAGCGCCAGGAGCAGAAAGCCGGCGACCCAGAGGGCGTTGATGCTGTGCACGTCAGAGTACAGGTCGTACCGCGTCAACAGGGTGTATCCCAGGCTCGCGACCGCCAGACACACGGCCGCCAGCGCGACAGCCACCCACACGTACGCCGATGTCCCGCCGCGGAAGCTCAGCGCGGGAATCAGGCCGGCCGGGATGAGAAACACCGCGGCCGTCGGGTAGAAGGCCGCGAGGGCTTTCTTGGTCATCGGCACCGGGCTGGTGAGAATCGGAGCCATCACCACTGAAAACCCGACCGCCCACGCCGCCACGCCCAGGCCCAGCAGCGCCAGACGAATCCGGCGATCCACCATCGGCGAGACCAGACGGATCTCCAGCCAGAGCGCCAGACCCAGCAGCAGGTAGAACACCACGAAGAAGCCATCGGCGATCGAGGGCGAGGGAAGCGCCGTACCGCCCCACCACTGATAGCCCGCGAAGACCACGCGTCCCACGAACCAGGCGAACGCGGCCACGGCCCCGGTCGTCCAGACCAGCCGCTCGCGGTCCCCCGGCGCGTAGGCACGTCTGGCCCCCAGACAGCCGAACCCGGCGATCAGCGGCGCGACGATCTGCACGGCCGTGCCCAGGAGGTGTCGAAGGAGCCTGGCCCGGGGGCTCGCCGCCTCAGACCCGTACGTGTACGCCGCGGCGGCGACTAGGATGCAGACCAGCATCACCACCAGGAAGAATCCCCTCACGTCACCTCACCCGGGCCTCCTCGCCTGCGCCCGTGACCTTCCGCTCTGCGGCGGCGATGGTGCGATCCACAAAGGCCCGTCCGGCGATGGCCACGATCGGCGCGCAGGCGGCCTCGACGATGCCGCGCCAGGTGGATTCGGGCAGGGGCGGCACGGTGATCCGTCTCTCTTCGACGTGCCCGCCGTGCGGGGTCAGGGCGTTCTGCAGCGCCGAGGTAAACCGGCCGGCCAGCTTCGGCCCGCGGTGGCGCGCCACACGCTCGGCGACTTCCTCCAGGATGGCCGGCCACGGGTGCGGCGGGGGCTCGATCTGCACGGAGGTCCCGGCACCGGAGGCCGGTGGTCCCGGCACGGGCAGGGTCAGGACGTCGGACGCTGCGGCGGCGTGGGGCTCAGCGGGCGGACCCGGCCCCGCAGCCGCAGGGGCGGCGGCGAATGCCGCGACCGGGGGCGCAGGCGCAGCGGCAGAGGGCGCAGGCGCAGCGGCCGGGGGCACAGGCGCGGCCGCGGCCATGGGTGGCGCCGGAACAGCGCCGGCGATCACGCTGATCGCACCCCGCGCCGCCATCTGCCGGAGCCGTTCGAATCCGTTCGCGCCGATGAGGGCCTCAGCCCCGTCCGCTTCGAAGACCCAGGCGTCCTGGGGCGCGCCGGTGCGGATCCACAGGACGCCCTCTCCATCCGGGGTCGCGACATAGACTCCACCCTCGAATCCCCGCGCTGTCAGGTGCGCCGTCAGGGCCTCAAGACGCACCTCTTCCCCGGGCAGGCCGGAGAAGAGTGCCGGGCCGGCCTTCAGCCGTTCGAACGAGTCGCGTCGCGTCACGGACGTGCCTGTCATCTCCTGCAGTGCGCCGGGAGCCTCCACGGGCGCTCTATTTGATGCCGCGCTCCCGGTAGTAGCGCAATGCGCCCGCGTGCATCGTGATCGGCATCCCGCGCCGCGCGGTCAAGGCGGTCACATCCCGGCCGCGCGCATGCGCCACCCGCAACCGATCCACGTTGTCCCACAGTGCTGCCGTCAGCGCGTAGATCAGGTGCTCCTCGACGTCCTGGCGGGTGACGAGCATCGCCATGACGGCGGTGGTCTCCACAGGCTCTATCTGCCCGCGATACGTATTGGCCGGAATCGTGACGTGCGTGTAGTAGGGATAGGTCTCGCGGAGTTGCTCGACGACGTCCCGTGGAATAGGCAAGATCTTCAGGTCTCGGCCGGAGGCGATGTCCTGCACCGCGGCCGTGGGAAAGCCCGCCGTGATGAAGGCCCCGTCCACCACCCCATCCTTTAACTGGTCGGCGGCCTCGGCAAAGTTCAGGAAGTCGGGGCGCGTGTTGTAGTAGCCGAGTTCGAAGGCGCGAAGGATCTGGCGCGCGTTGACCTCGGTGCCGCTCCCGGGCGCGCCGACGGCAATGCGCTTGCCCCGCAGGTCGGCGATGCTGTTGATGTTCTTCGACCGCAGCGTCACGACCTGAATCGTTTCCGGATACAGCATCGCCATGCCGCGGAGGGTGGCCGCCGGTTGCGGCTTGTTGGCGATGCGGTCCATGAACATCTCGGTGCCATGGAAGGCATAGTAGGTGATGTCGTTCTGCACGAACGCGATGGCGACGTCGCCGCGCTGCAGCAGGCGGATGTTGGCCACCGACGCGCCGGACGTCTGGGCCGTGGCCTGCACGTTGGGCACCCTGCCGCTCCACATTTCGGCCAGCGCCGCCCCCAGCGGGAAGTACACACCCGCCGTCCCGCCGGTGGCGATGGCCAGGAACGTGCGCTGCTGCGCGGCGGCCGGAAGAATGCCGGCGCCCAGTGCCACCATGATGGCCAGTAGGATCACGCGTCGCATGCTGTCTCCCCCCTCAGGTGCCCGGCCTACCGCCGGACCAGTTCAAACTGCCCGGCCCGCACGCGGGCGATGCCCACGGGCCGGGCCGGCGCCCCCCAGCGGTCGAAGCTGATCTCGCCGGTGACGCCCGGAAACTTCCGAAGCCCCTGCAGCGCCGCGCGTATGCCCCCCGGAGTGCGTCCGTTGCGGCGGATGGCCAGGGCCAGGATCTTGACGGCGTCGTAGCCCTGCGCGGCAAAGTGGTCGGGCGTCTCGGCGAACCGCCGGCGGTACTTGCCGGCGAACTCCTGCACGGCAGGAAGCGGCTCGCTGGCGATGAAGGCCGCGGGCAGGTACAGGTCGGTGGCCGCATCCCCGGCCCCAGCGAGCAGGTCGGGCGAGTAGAGCGCGTCAGATCCGACCAGCGGCACCTGCACGCCGCGGGCTTTGAACGCCTCCAGGATCAGCACGCCTTCATCGGGATATCCCGCGATGAACACCGCGTCGGCCCCGTCGCCGATCACCCCAGTCGCGTGGCGCGTGAAGTTGGTCTCGCCGTCGCGGTAGAAGCGCGTGCCGACGACGTCGGCCCCCAGCGCGGTGACGCGCTGGCTGAACGCCAGCGCCACCAGCGTCCCGTACTCGTTGTTGTCCTGGATGATGCTGAGTCGACGCGCGCGCTTCCCGAACACGATGAACTCGGCCAGCGCGCGGGCCTGGGCTTCGGCCGGAAGAGCCGTCCGGAAGAACGACGACCCCGAGTACGGGATGGTGCCGGTGGCGCCGGGGCTGATCAGGGGAATGCCGCCGCGTTCCGCGGCGGGCGCCACCGCAATGGCGGTAGCGTCGGTCAGCGGTCCGACGATGGCCACGGCGTTCTGCGCCCGCAATGCCTCGAACTTGCGCAGCGCGGTCTCAGCGTTGCCGCCATCGTCCTCCACCATCAGGGTGATGGAGGCCCCGTTAACCCCGCCCGCGGCGTTGATCTCTTCAGCCGCCAGCGTGGCGCCCTGCAGGGCCCCGCGGGCCGCGGCCGGCACGCCGCTGTTCAGCGAGACGATGACCCCGATCACGAACGACTCTTGCGCACGCAGCGAGGTCCCGCCGCATCCTGCGCCCATCGCCGCCAGGAGGATCACCAGCAGGATTCCCCACGCAGACCCGCTCACGCGCACCACCGCCTCAAGAAGACGACGTGCCTTCCGGCCGTGGGCCGAAAGGCACGATGCCGCAACCCCTTCGGCAACCCGGCCGGCCGCAAGATGCCAGACAAGCACCCCGCGCCCCCGTTGGCTTTGCGTCCCCACCTTGCGATGGGTTTGCTCGTTCGGAGGCTCTCTCCGCTTCTCTCACCGACACCCTGAGGTGGTCGGTGGATGCCCTCTGCTCTTCCTAATTTTCCCTGCCGCGGCTTCGCCTAGACCTTCCCGTGACTCTCCCAAAGGCCGCAGGGGAGTTCCGTCAGGGTTCCTCAGATCGCCCGCAGCCGCGTGTAGAGATTGGTCACGTTGAACACGTACCAGCGGGTCTCGTCGTAGGGTGGGATCCCTTCGTAGCGTTCGACGGCCGCGCGTCCCGCATTGTACGCGGCCAGTGCCAGGTGCACGTTGTGCCATCCGAAACGATCGAGATGGTCCCGGAGGTGGCGAATGGCCCCATACAGGTTCTGCACGGGATCGTCGGGGTCGACGCCGAGCGCCCGCGCCGTCTCGGGCATCAACTGCCCCAGGCCGATGGCGCCAGCGCGGGACCGCACGCGCGGCTGGAATCCCGACTCCACGACGACCAGCGCCACCACCAGGCGCGGATCGAGATTGAACTCCCGGCTGTATTCCAGCAGGGCCCAGGCGATCCGCCGGGCCTGCTCCGGAGGCAGCGCCGGATTGTAGTGCCGCGCCAGGGCTTCGTAGCTTTCGACGGCGTTGACCCAGGCAGGCGCCGCGGGTCCGCGGGCAGCCAGCGTCGGTGCGGGACGCACGACCCGCAGGGCCTGCATCGCCATCTCATGGACCTTCGGCGGCGCGGCCGCGAGCAGGACCCGCTGGAAGGCCGTCTGGGCCGCCTGCAGCCGGCCGGACCGGGCCAGCGCGTGCCCCCACCAGAGCAAGGCCTGCGCGTTGCGCGGCTGCAGCTGGACGGCGTACTCGAACGCGCTCGCGGCCCGCGTATCGTCGCCGCGGGCGTACCAGGTGACCCCCAGCCACACCCACGCCTGCGCATCACGCGGCCGCGTCTTCGCCACCGCGGTGAAGACGGCCTCGGCCTCTCGATGGCGCCCCTGGTAGAACAATGCCGCGCCCTGGCGTAGGTCCGGGGTCGCCCCGCGGGCAGAGGGCACAGACGTGCCGGCTACCCAGGCGGTGACGAAGAGGACGATCAGCGCCAGACGTCTCATCCCAGTTGCTCGGCGATTTCGCCCCTGCGACGCCGGATCTGGAGACGCGCGCGCGCTACGTTGCCGCCGGCGTCCAGGACGGTCGCCAGGCAGTGCTGCGGCCCTATCGAGACGACCAGCACCGCCAGCGCGTCGGACGTCACCGTCACGGAGTCCAGATCGCCGCCTTCGAGTTTGCGGGTGCAGTACGCGCCCACCTTCAGCAGGGCCGCCAGGTCCGCGCCCATCTTTGCCAGATCCGTGGCGGCACCCTTCGCCACGGCCTCGACCACGCTCCCGTCCATCCCGAGCACCGCGGTGGCGCGGATGTCGTCTCCCATCAGTTCCTGGAGAATGCCCCGGAGTTTCATCCCCATGCTGCTCATCAAGCGGGCGCAACATTTCGCCGCCTGCCCGGCGCCTCCTGCTCACAAGAGGATTTACGATGCGCGACCGCGTACCTACCGGCTTGAAGAATGCCGATGCTTCCTGCGGCCACCGAACGCATCCGGACGCACCGCCGCCAGCTCGCGGCGCGGTGGGCTCGCCAGATGGCCGCCCAGCCAGACGGCAGCCTGTGGTGGCAGGATGCGGAACGCCTCGACCGGCTGGCCCAATCCGGCCTGGAGGCCTTGCTCGAGTCACTGACCACCGGGAAGCCTGAGCCGTTTGTCGAGTTCGCGGCCCGCCTCAGCCAGGAAGCGTTTGCCTTCCACGTTCCCCTCCAGGAAGTCATCCGGGCCCTCCTGCAGATCAAGCCCGTGGTCATCGAGTTTCTCAACGAGCCCGCGCCGTGGCGGCTGCTCGACGTCGTGTCGCTCCAACTCTTGGACCGGCTGGCCTCGGCCGCCGTCCTGGAAGGCATCCGCCTCCACGAATGGCAGCGCGGCCGCCGGACCGTGGTGGTGCAGACGCAACTGGAGGAACTCCGCGACCGCCTGCGTCGCCAGGTCGTCGTGGATCCAACCACCGGCCTGTTCAACGCCAACTACTTTGCCATCGCGGTCCGGCGTGAAGTGCGCCGAAGCCGGCGGTTCGGCAGGCCCTTCGCCGTCGCCCTGATCTCGCTGGACCAGGACGACGAGATCCGCACCGCGTGGGGCGAGGACGGTCTGCGCGCGGTCACCCTCCACCTGGCCGACCTTCTCACGAACCTGACGCGACAGGTCGACGTGCGCGCCACGCTGGCCGCTGGGCGATTCGGGCTCATCATGCCCGAGACGACGGAGGAAGGCGCCTTCGTCGCCGCCGAGCGCATCCGCCGCGCGGTCGAGCAGAATGCCCTCGCCCTCGCGGACCGACCGTTTCCGCTCACCCAGACCGTCAGTATCGGCCTGGCCTGCTTCCCCCAGGATGCCGAAGACGATCGCGCCCTCCTGGCCCGCCTGGAGGAAGCGCTAGCCCGGGCCCGCGGCGGACGGAACACGACCGTCGCCGCGGTCTCGGCGGAGAACCCGTGACCTGCCCGATCGCCCCAGAGCCGTAACTGCTCGTCAATATGCCCGGCCGCAGACGGGGTCAGACCTCGGGCGCGGCCGGCGCGAGACCGCGTTTGACCAGCGCCGCCAGCACACGGCGCTCCAGCGCCCGCACCATCCGGATCCTGAACGATTCGTGCGGGTCGAGCGGCGCGACCAGCACCGTGGGGACCCCGAGCCGGTTGCCCGCCAGGACATCGGTAAAGAGTTGATCCCCCACCATCGCGGTGCGCTCGGGCGCGGTCCCCATCACCGCCAGCGCCCGCCGCAGTTTGGCGGCGCTGGGCTTGAACCGCCCGTGCGCAAAGGGGAGAGCGAGCAGCTCGGCGACGGCGCGCACCCGGTAGGTGAGGTTGTTGGACACGACGCAGGCCGGGATGCGTGCCTGGTGCAGGTCCTCCACCCAGGCGCGCACCTGCGGCGGCGGGATCGTCTCGTTCCAGGCGACCAGCGTGTTGTCCAGGTCCAGCATGAGCGCCTCGATGCCCCACGCCCCCAGCACCGACGGCGAGAGCCGGTACGCGCCGGCGGCTCGATGCCGCGGGGCGACCAGCCGCCAGAGCGGCATCACGGCCGGTACCGCCGGATGGCCGCCAGGTGTTCTTCCAAGGTGCGGCTGAAGTGATGGCTGCCGTCCGGCTTGAGCACGTAATAGAGGTACGGGGTCTGGGCAGGGTGGGCGGCCGCGGCGATGGCCGCCAGGCCGGGATTGGCGATCGGCCCGGGCGGGAGGCCGGTGTACCGATAGGTGTTGTACGGAGAGTCGACGGCCAGATCGTCCGCCGTGATCACCTCTTTGTGACGTCCCAGAGCGTACAGCACCGTCGCATCGATCTCCAGCCGCATGTCCCTGGACAACCGATTGTAGATCACGCTGGCCACGACCGGACGCTCCGCGGGAACCCGAGCCTCACGTTCGATCATCGAGGCCACCGTCAGTAGTTGATGGAACGTCAGCCCGCGCGCCTGCGCGGCTGCCTGCAGGTCGGCGCCGACCGCGCGCTCGAACCGGTCCACCAGCACCGCAATCACGTCGGCCTCGTCCAGGCCGCGGGTCAGGTGGTAGGTGTCGGGGAACAGGTACCCTTCCAGGCTGTCGATGGGCAGGTCGGGCAGCGCTGGGCGCGCGAAGCGGCGGGCCTGCGTGAGCGCCGTGAGGAGAAACCGGTCCGGGTCGACCAGTCCCTCGCGCGCCAGCGCGTCGGCGATCTGCCGCGCCGTGTACCCTTCCGGGATCGTCACGCGGTGGATGACGGTCTCGCCGCGCACGAGCACGTCGACGATCTCCAGCGCGCTCTGCGTCGGCCGGAGCGCATACTCGCCGTGGCGGAGGCGGCCGTTCGCCTGCCGGAGCGCGAGTGCCAGCATGAACGCGGCGCGGCTGCGCACCACGCGCGCCTCGACCAGCCGGTCACCGATCTGCCGCGTCGAGGCTCCGTGCGGAATGAGCACGATGCGCTGGTCCCCAGACCCGCCGACGGGGCGCACTTCCCACCAGACGGCACCGGCGGCGGCGGCCAGAAACACAACTCCGGCGACCGCGATGCGCCTGATGGACATCGCGCGCCGGAGCCGGAACACTTGTGCGCTCACCTGTGCAGGCGAGGCGGCCTAGGCGCCCTCCTCGTCCTCACTGTCTTCTTTATCGCCGTTGCCGTTGAACTCCCCGCTCCACTCGTCCAGCGCCTCGAGTTCGTCGCGATCCTCGTCCCCCTCTTCCAGGATGATCTCGCCGTAGCCCTCGGTCTCTTCCAGCGCCGCCATGACGCGGCTCAACTCCTCATCATCCTCGATCGGCACGAGCCGGTCGTCGCTCTCCATCCGAAAGATGACCGCCGCGGCGTCCTCCTCGTCCTCGGGGAGCAAGACGGCGTACTTCCGGCGGCCGACTTCGACGATATCGATCAGGTTGAACCGGTGCTCCACCCCGTCTTCGTCCTGCAGGGTGATGACGTCCGTTTCCTCAACCACACGGCACCTCCCCGCCCCAGGAACCGCGCGCCGCTCCAGGTCAGTGGGCCGATCGGGCGCTACGGTGCGAGCATAGCACCTCCACCACACCCCCGCAACGGCTCGTCGCGGCGCTCTCGATCCAGATAGAGCTGCAGGATCACAGCCGCCGCAACGGCATCGCGCCGGCGTCGTCGTTCGGCGCTGCGGGCACCGGTATGGCGCAGCGCACGCTCGGCCTCGGCGGTCGAGAATCGTTCATCAACTTCTACCACAGGAAGGTTGAGCGCCCGCCGGAGCCGCGCGGCCAGGCGTGCGGCCACTTTCGCCTGTGGCCCGACCTCGCCGCGCACCGTGAGCGGCCGGCCCACGACGATGGTGGTCACCCCGTGCTCCTCGATGACGCGCTTGAGATGCTCGACGTCCGCAGACCAGTCGGTCCGCTCGATGACCTCGAGCGGCAGCGCCATGGTGCCGCCAGGATCGCTGATCGCCAGGCCGAGCCGCCGTTCCCCCGGGTCGATGGCCAGCACGCGCACGCGTCAGCCGGCCTCCACCAGGGAACGCACGTCGGCAGCAACGGCATCAAGCGCGGCGTCCAGCCCGCCCGCATCCCGGCCTCCGCCCTGCGCGACATCGGCCCGGCCGCCCCCCGTTCCTCCGACCCGCGCGGCCACGGCGCGCACCAGCGCATCGGCGCGGATGCCGCGGCCGTGGAGGTCCGCCGTGACCATCGCCACCAGGTTCACGCGGTCCTCCACCACGCCGCCCAGCACGACGACGCCCTGACCGAGACGCTGGCGCAGCCGGTCACCGGCCTGTCGCAGTTGCTCATGGGTCGCCCCGTCGATCCGCGCCGTGGCGACCCGCACGTCGCCCACAACCACAATTGGCGGAACCGTCCCCGCGACCGCCGACGCTGGCGCAGGCTTCACCGTCACCGAGACCAGACGCCTCACACGATCGGCCAGTTCGGCAGGCGTCGTCCGCAGCGTCCCGGCGAGTTCGGCGATGAGTTGTTCATGGATGCGCGCGCGCTCGTACGCCCCCCATCCTGTCACGGCCTCGATCCGGCGCACGCCGGCGGCCACGCTGCTCTCCCCGGTGATCGTAAACAGGCCGATCTGCGCGGTGGACTCAAGATGCGCCCCGCCGCACAGTTCGCGGCTGTAGCCAGCCACGGTGACCACGCGCACGCGCTCGCCGTACTTCTCCCCGAACAGGGCCATGGCGCCCAACCGCTGCGCCTGCTCCAGCGGCATGATGGCCGCGCGCACCGGATGCGCCTCCAGGATGATCTCGTTGACGCGGCGCTCGACGGCCTGGCGCTGCTCGGGAGTCAACGGCGCCAGGTGCGTGAAGTCGAACCGCAGGCGGTCGGGAGCGACCAGCGAGCCGGCCTGCCGGGCGTGCTCGCCCAGCACTTCCTGCAGCGCGCGGTGCAGCAGGTGGGTGGCCGTGTGGTTGCGCCGAATCGCGTCGCGCCGGGCGGCGTCGATCGCCGCGCGCACCGTCAGGCTGACGCGCAGGCGGCCGGCCTCCACCCGTCCGAGGTGACCGGTGATACCCGGCGTCAGCCGGCGCACATCCGAGATGGCCACGCGCACGCCCCTGGCGGCGAGCATGCCGGTATCCCCGACCTGCCCGCCGGCCTCCGCGTAGAACGGCGTCCGGTCCAGGACCACGACCACCTCAGCGCCGACCGCCGCTTCGTCCACCGGCGATCCCTGCTGCAGGATGGCGAGGACGGTGGCCCGGGCGGTCCGGCGCCTGTACCCGACGAACTCCGTCGCCGGCAGCTCGCTCACCCCCACCGCGGACAGGTCGCCCATCTCGACCCCCGGGGGTCCCCCGGGAGTCACCACGGCCCGGCTCCGCTGCCGCTGGACCTCCATCTCCCGGCGAAACCCCTCCTCATCGACGCCCAGGCCGGCCTCCCCGGCCACGTCCCGCGTCATCTCGACCGGGAACCCGTGGGTGTCGTAGAGCCTGAAAGCCTCTTCGCCCGCGATCGTCGTCTGCCCGCGGGCGCGCACGGCCTGGATCACCTCGGCCAGCCGGTCGAGTCCAACCGCCAGGGTCTGCGAGAAGCGCGTCTCCTCGGCCTCGATCAGCTCGAGGATGAACGACCGGCGCCGCTCGAACTCGGGGTGCAGTTCGGCCATCTGCTCCATCACGACCGCGGCCACCTGGCCGAGGAAGGGGCCCTCGAAGCCCGCGCGCCGGCCGAACCGGATGGCGCGGCGGAGGATCATGCGCAGCACGTACGCGCGGCCCTCATTCCCGGGCATCACGCCGTCGGCGATGAGGAACGTCGCGGCCCGGCCGTGGTCGGCGATCACACGGTACGGCACGACCGCCTGACGCCGCTGGGCGTCCGTGTGTCCCAGCAGCGCCTGAATCCGGTCCATGATGGGCGCGAAGAGATCGGTGTCGTAGTTCGAGGGGGCCTGCAGCACCACGGCCGCGATCCGCTCGAGCCCCATGCCGGTGTCCACGCCCGGCTTCGGGAGCGGGATGCGCGTGCCGTCCGGCGCCTGGTCGTACTGCATGAACACCAGGTTCCAGATCTCCACCCACCGGTGGCAGTCGTTATCCAGCGCGATGCTGCAGTCCGGCCGGCCGCAGGTGCAGTATTCACGCCCCCGGTCATAGACGAGCTCGGAATTCGGCCCGCAGGGACCGACAGGACCCATGGCCCAGAAGTTGGTCTCCTCGCCCATCCGGAAGATCCGGGACGCCGGGAGACCGATCGCGTGCCAGTGCGCGTACGACTCGTCGTCGCCTTCGAACACCGTGGTCAGGATGCGGTCGGGGTCGATGCCCAGGTCCTGGGTGACGAACTCCCAGGCATAGGGGATCGCCTCGCGCTTGAAGTAGTCGCCGAAACTGAAGTTGCCCAGCATGAAGAACAGGGTGTGATGGCGCGGGCTGGGCCCCACCGCCTCCAGGTCGTTGTGCTTGCCGGACACGCGCAGGCAGCGCTGCAGGGTCACCGCGCGCGCATACGACCGTTGCTCCAGGCCGAGGAAGACGTCCTTGAACTGCACCATCCCGGCGTTGGTGAACAGCAGGGTGGGATCGCCTGCGGGCACCAGCGACGAACTCGGCACGACGACATGTCCCCGCTCCTCGAAGAAGCGGAGGAAGCGGCGGGCGATCTCCATGCCGCCGGCCCGCTGAGCCGATGGCGGAAGACTCACTCGGTGGTCGATGGCGCGGTCACCTCCGCCAGCAGCGTCTGGGCCTCGGCCAGCGCGTCGGCGAAAGCCGACACGGCGCGATCGACCTGGGTGTCCGTCGCGATCAGCGGCGGGGCGAACCGCACGACCTCGCGGCGGTTAGTCGAGTAGAACACCAGCACCTGGCGCTGCACCATCGCGGCCATGACCAGAAAGGCGACGTCGGCGTCGGTGAATTCCACACCCACCAGACATCCCCGGCCGCGCACATCTGCGACCAGCCCCGAGCCCGCGGCGGCCTGGCGCAGACCGGCCATCAGCCGGTTCCCGATGGCGGTGGCCCGGGGGAGGAGGTCGTCGTCGAGGATGACGCGGATGGTGGCGATCGCGGCGGCCCATCCGAGCCGGTTCCCAAACGTGGTGGTATGGATGAGCGGATCCTTCACCATCGGCTCCCACAGGCGCGGCCGGGCGATCATCGCCCCGACCGGCGCCACCCCGCCTCCCAGACCCTTGGCCGTGGTCAGCATGTCCGGGGTCACCCCCTCGTGCTCGCATGCCCACATCCTGCCGGTGCGGCCCATGCCGGTCTGCACTTCATCAAGGATGAGCAGGACGCCCCGGCGGTCGCAGAGGTCGCGCACGGCGCGGAGATATCCGTCAGGAGGAATTACCACACCCGTCTCTCCCTGGATCGGCTCCAGGATCACCGCCGCCGTGCGTGGCGTGATGGCCGATGCCACCGCCCCGGCATCACCGAATGGGACGTGCACGATGCCCGGCACCAGCGGCTCGAACGGCGCGCGATACATGTCCCGTCCGGAGACCGATAGCGCCCCCAGCGTCTTCCCATGGAAGGCCCCGGTCGTGGCGATGATCTCGGGCCGGCCGGTGGCCAGGCGCGCCAGCTTGATGGCCGCCTCGTTCGCCTCGGCGCCGCTGTTGCAGAAGAACACATACTGCAGGTCGCCGGGGGTCACCTGGGCCAGCAGTTCGGCGAGTTCCCCCATGGGCTCGTTGGCCATCATGCGCACCGAGAGCGGCATGCGATCCAGTTCCCGGCGTGCGGCCTCCACCACCTTCGGATGGCGATGGCCCAGGATGAACACCGACGGCCCGGCCGCAAAATCCAGGTACTCGCGTCCGTAGGCGTCTCGGATGATGGCGCCTTCCGCCTCGACCTCGAGCGTCTCCAGGCCGGCAAACTTGAACAGGCGGACCCACGCCGGGTTGAGATGGTCGGCGTACTGCCGGTAGACGCGCATCACCCGTGCTTCCGTGTCGCGATTCATGCCCCATCCTCCCCGGCGCCTTCCGCGCCCGCCAGCCGGAGGCTGTCCAGCGCGATCTGCGCCCGCCTGACGATCTCGCGCGTTTCCTTGTACTTGATCCGCGCCAGCGCGTCGGTCGGCGTGATCCACTCAGCGGCCACAAAGCCTTCCTCGCGTTGGGGCTGGGCCTCTTCGCCGCCGAGGAATTCCAGCAGGAAATAGTGGACGGTCTTGTCGTAGAAGGTGTCCTCCGTCCGCCAGAAGAACGAATACCGCTCCTGGCCCAGGTCGGTCACCACCTGCACCTTCGAGAGCCCGGTCTCCTCGCGCACCTCCCGGAGGGCGACGGCCTCAGGCGTTTCCCCGGGTTCGATCGTCCCCTTCGGCAGCATCCACTTGCCGCCTTCGTGCTGCAGCACCAGGATGCGGATCTCCCCCGTCGCTCCGTCACGACGAAAGACGACGCCGCCCGCGCTGCGGGCCCGCTTGACCGGTTTTCGACGCTTCGTCGGTGTTGCCACGCCTGGCCACCTTCCATACATTCACCTTACGCATTCACCGGGCGCATTCAACGCGAAAGCCCGGGGGCGAGCCCGGGCTCTGGCGGTGAGTGCGTGGCCGCGTCATGCCGCGGCATGCCGCGGCGCCTATCCTCGTAGCGTCTCGCGCACGATGCGCTCGACGGTGCGGCCCTCGGCGCGGCCGGTCACCCGGCGCACCTGACCCATCACCCGGCCGAAGTCGCGTTCGCCGACAGCCCCGACCTCCGCCACGACCTCGCCGACGATCCGGCGGAGTTCCTCGTCGTCCAGCGGCTGCGGGAGGTAGCCCAGGAGAATCGCCAGTTCCAGTTGTTCCTTCTGGACCAGGTCGGACCGGCCGCCCCGCTCGAAGCTCTCGATAGCCTCACGCCGGCGCCTCACCTCGCGCTGCAGGACCTCGATGACCTCCGCCTCGTTCAGTGGTCGCCGGCGGTCAATCTCGGCGTTCTGCAGGGCGGCCCGGGCCAGCCTGATGGTCGACGTGCGCACCTCGTCCCGGGCCCGCAGCGCCCCTTTCAGGTCGGCATCGAGCCGCTCCTGGATGGTCACCGTTGCCAGCCCCCCGTGGGTCCTTCACCCACAGGCGCGTCTCGACGTCCTAGCGCCGGCGGCGCCTGGCGCTCCGCGCGATCTTGCGCCGGCGCCGCTCGCCCGGCGTCTCGTAGTGCTCGTGGCGCTTGACTTCCGTGAGAATCCCAGACCGCTTGACCTGCCGCTTGAACCGCCGAAGCGCAGCATCCAGGGTCTCGTCCTTGCCCACTCGAATCTCGGCCATCGCCCCTGACCCCCTCTCGTGTCCGCCGGGGCGTCCGGACAGCCGGGATGCGGCCGGCCCGCGTTCCCAGTCTCACTCTCTGTAGACACGAAGCAGGCTCCTCCGCCCCGCTGCTGAGGAACCCGCCCTCCAAAACGCCGATTCAGCCTGATCTCAGACCGCCGGACTTCCGCTGTGGCAGGCCGTACGACAGGCCGATTATACACCAGCGAAAAAACGGGTGTCAAAAGACGCCCGTTGATTCGACGCCTCTCTGCGCTAGACTGAGGGCGGAGAGCAGGGAGGGTCTGGGTATGGATGACGTGGTGATCCTGAGCGCAGCGCGGACCCCGATCGGCCGGTTCATGGGCGGGCTGACCGCCGTCCCGGCACCGCGGCTGGGAGGGGTCGCCATCGCCGAGGCTGTCCGCCGCGCGGGCGTGGCGCCGGATCAGGTCAGCGAAGTGATCATAGGCAACGTGCTGAGCGCCGGTCTGGGGCAGGCGCCGGCCCGGCAGGCCGCGCTGGCGGCCGAGCTGCCCGATGAGGTCCCGGCCACCACGGTCAACAAGATGTGCGGCTCGGGCCTGAAGGCGGTCATGCTGGGCGCGCAGGCGATCCGCTCCGGCGACGCGGAGATCGTCGTGGCGGGCGGAATGGAGAACATGAGCGCGGCTCCATTCCTGGCCGAACGGGCGCGCACCGGGTACCGCCTTGGAGACGGAACCCTGGTGGACGTCATCCTGCGCGACGGCCTGATCGACGCCTATCACAAGATCCACATGGGGAACTGCGCGGAAATCCTGGCGCGCACGTATAAGATCTCGCGCCAGGAGCAGGACGCCTTTGCCGCCGAGAGTTACCGGCGCGCGATCCAGTCGATGGATTCAGGCGCGTCTGCGGAAGAAATCGTCCCGGTCGCCCTCGATTCCGTTCCGCCGGTGACCGAGGACGAGGAGCCCCGGCGGGTGCAGTTCGAGAAGATTCCCCACCTCAGGCCGGCCTTCGAAGACGGCGGCACGGTCACGGCCGCCAACGCCAGCAGCATCAGCGACGGCGCTGCAGCGGTCGTGCTGGCCTCGGGCCAGGCCGCCCGTAAGATGGGCGCCCGGCCGCTGGCGCGCATCGCGGGACAGGCCGGCGTGGCGATCGCACCTGAGTGGTTCACCATCGCGCCGGCGGGCGCGACCTGGAGTCTGCTGCGCCGCGTCGGCTGGACGACGCACGACGTCGACCTCTACGAAGTCAACGAGGCCTTCGCGGCGGTGGTGCTGGCCGTGGCGCGCGAACTGGCCATCGGCCTGGACCGGGTCAACGTCCGCGGGGGCGCCGTCGCCCTGGGGCATCCGATCGGCGCCAGCGGCGCCCGGATCCTCACCACGCTGCTGCACGCCATGGCGGCACGCGGCGCCAGGCGCGGCGTTGCGGCCATTTGCCTGGCCGGAGGGGAGGCCGTGGCGCTCGCGGTCGAGCGGGCCGCCTGATCCAGCCTGCGTTACTGCTGTCCGCCCGGATGCAACGCCGTCCGCCGGTTCGCGACCCTGTCCGACCGGAGGTCCCCTCTCATCCGTGCGGCGGTTGACGGCCATAGTGGGCATACCTATAATGAAGGCCCGTCTCGAACGGGAGCGGAACCGCACGGCCCGGTCGCTACAAGATCGCGCCGCGCGATCAGGGCCCAAGCGCGGGAGCTTCTCGCAGGACGGGGGTAGACGGTACGGTCGTGCCTGCCAGAGGAGGCCGGATCTCCGGCTCAACTGGCGGCGACCGTGCCGTCGTTTTTGGAGGGTGTTTGCTCTACGGCTGCTTCTCCGCAGGCGGTCGGGCGAAGCGAAAGTCCTCTGCGGCCGGCCGGGCCGGCAGCCGCAGGACGGCGTGGCGCTGGACCGTCACCCGGAGCCCCACCGCACGGAGCCCCTCGACGAATCCCCCTCGAATGGCCAGCGCAGCCTGCAGAGCGTCCGGGTCGCCGATCGCGTCGATCCGGTATGGCGGCGCCAGCCGCGTCGTGCCCAACCAGATGCCCGAAGGGGTCTGGCGCAGGCCCGTGCTGGCCAGCACGCGGAGGCCGTTGATGGCCATGGCCTCCGCGCCCGCGGACCACAGTTCGTTCGCCAGTCCCGAGAGGTCCTGGGCCTCAAGGGTTGGAGGCAGCACGCCGGCCTGACCCGGGGTCCCCTCTGCCACGGCAACGCTCACCCCGGGGCCTTCCACGGGAACAAGCCCCAAAATCAGTCGGTACCGGGCAAGTTCCTCGGCCATCGCCTGGGACAGCCCGCGGTCCTCGACCATCGCCGCCTGGTACTCACGAGCCTTTTGCCGCAGCTGGTCCACCTCGGCCTCCAGGGCCTTGCGGGCTTCTTCCTGCTGCCGGACCAGCACGGCCAGCTCCTGAAGGCGCCAGGTCGGGAGCGCGGTGGCCTGCCGGATCGGCTGCCGGCTGCGCATCTGCGCGGCGAACACGAAGCCTACGGCGACCAGGAAGAGGGCCACCGCGCCCTGCCAGCGGCCTGTGAGTCGTTGCATGTCGAGCCCAGTATACCACCTGGGCCGGGCGGACCCCTGAGAGGCGGGACCCCCGGGCGAGCTCGGGATTCGTCTCGAAATCGCGAGAAACCAGGAGAAAACAGATGATTTCGCGAGAATCGAAGAGCCATTTTCCAATTGCCGGCGGAATCACTCCTCGAACCCTCTTGATTTGCCCAAGACAGGCCTGAAGAATATGCAGTAGGTTAGCACTTTCGGCCAGAGAGTGCTAACACACCCCCAGATAACAGGAGGAGGGAAACGATGCCAGCCAAGCTGTTGCTCTACGACGAGCATGCCCGGCGGGCGCTCGAGCGTGGAGTCGAGCGGGTGGCCAGCGCCGTCAAGGTGACGCTGGGCCCCAAGGGCCGCAATGTGGTCCTGGAAAAGAAGTGGGGCTCGCCGACGATCACCAAGGACGGCGTCACCGTGGCCAAGGAGATCGAGCTCGAAGATCCCAACGAGAACATGGGCGCCCAGCTGGTCAAGGAGGTCGCCAGCAAGACCAACGACGCCGCCGGCGATGGGACCACCACCGCCACCGTGCTGGCCTGGGCCATAGTGCGCGAGGGTCTCAAGAACGTCGCGGCCGGCACCAATCCCATGCTCCTCAAGCGAGGCATCGACCGCGCCGTAGAGGCCGTCGTTGACGCCATCAAGAAGGCGAGCATCCAGATCGAGGGCAGGGCGCAGATCGCCCACGTCGCGGGCATCGCGGCCAATGACTCCGAGATCGGGGAGATCATCGCCGACGCCATGGACAAGGTCGGCAAGGACGGCGTGATCACCATCGAGGAAGGCAAGGGCATCGAGACCACCGTCGAGGTCGTCGAGGGGATGCAGTTCGATCGCGGCTACATCTCGCCGTACTTCGTCACCGATCCCGACAAGATGGACGCCGTCGTCGAGGAGCCGTACCTGCTGATCACCGAGAAGAAGATCAGCGCCGCCAGAGACATCGTCCCGATCATGGAGAAGGTCATCCGGACCGGCAAGCCGCTGGTGGTCATCGCCGAGGATGTCGAAGGCGAGGCTCTGGCGACCCTGGTGGTCAACAAGCTGCGCGGCGTCCTCCACAGCGTCGCGGTGAAGGCGCCGGGCTACGGCGACCGCCGCAAGGCCATGCTCCAGGAC
>JACQHU010000122.1 GCA_016198805.1 Armatimonadota bacterium | reverse complement strand
CCTGGGCGCCGCGGGCGTAGAGCCGGCCGTCGCGGATCTCGGCGCCGAAGGGATCGGAGGTCCACTCCTCGACCGGATCGACCGGCTGGACGTCATAGTGGTTGTAGAAGAGCAGCGTGCGCGGGCCGTCGCCTGGGATCTCGGCGGCCACCAGCGAGGGCGCGCCAGGGACCGGTTCGAGGCGCGCGGGAATGCCTTTCGCCTGCATCTGGGCGACCAGCAGCTCCGCGCACTCGTCCACCCCGACCCCCTGCGCCGAGATCGAGGGTTGCCGGCACAGCCGCTGGAGGTCGTGGATAAAGACCTCGGCGTGTGTGTCGATATAGCGAAAGACGTCATTCATCTGCGACGCCTGCGGCCGGCCTCGAGCGGGATCCTCGGAATCTCGGATGCGCTCAAGACGCCGATGATCCGGCCGGCCTGAATCCGGTCTTTCCACGGCGCCAGAACCGCCAGCCACCGGTCGAGGCGGACGCCGTGCGACGCTGGCAGGTATCGCTCGAGCAGTTTGAGGCCTTCGCCGAGCTTGACTCGGGTGCCGTGGAGGTTCCCCTTTTCCTGGTGGTAGAACGCCGCGGCGACTAGGATGACGCCGTGGTAGAAGGGCCGCTCCTCCGCCGGCGCGGATCGCCAGACGTCTTCGAGGAACTCGTGACATTCAAAGAAGAGTCCGGCGTTGAACAGCGCGGCGCCTTTCTGCATGATGGCCCGGTCGCCTCGGGCTTTCGGCGCGCACGCCAACGCCTGCAGCGCCGCGGCCAGGCGAGACACCTGGCGGCGCAGGTAGGGGAGGTGTGGACGGAATGCCTCGGGGAGGGAGAGAGTGCCGTCCCGCCGCTCTACCAGGCCTGTCCTGAGGAGGTCGTCCAGGCCGCGTGCCGCCGCGCCCCTCACCTGCTGCGCGCGGGCCGCCACCGCGGCGATCGGCACCTGGTAGGCGCCGTGGCGGGCCGACCTCTCTGCCAGGTCGCAGAATGCCAGGAGCCAGGGGACCACCCCGCGCCGCAGGCTCCGCCCGGGCTGCCGGATCGCCTCCAGCGCGAGCGTGCTCAGGGTGTGCTTGAGGCGCACATACATGCGTTACGGCGCCTTGCTCTTCTGCTCGACAAAGTTCAACCGGAGGGTGGTAATCAGGTTCTCGATCTCCCGGCGGTCGGCATCGGATACGCGTGACCGCACCAGGTCGGCCAGGGCCGCTGCGGCATCGATGGCCAGTTGCGCTTCTGCCAGGTCGCGCCCGATCTTCTTCGTCACCGGGTTGGGGACCAGGCCCATCGCTTCCCAGGCTTTCGTGGCCAGCAGGTCCAGGCAGGTGGTGACCAGGGTCGTCGCGTCGGGTGAGGCCTGCGGCTCCGCAGTAGCCTCCGAGACAAGCCCGTCGGGCCCCGCGCCCCGCGCCGCTGCCTCTT
>JACQHU010000133.1 GCA_016198805.1 Armatimonadota bacterium | reverse complement strand
TCCTCGAAGATCACCTGGCCGGCGGCAGGAGGGGCCGCAGGGAGCACGGCGAGGAGCGCCGCAAGCCCCAGGGCGACGACTCTTGGGACCATCGGGGGAATCTTCATCCGGAATTCCTCATGGTCGGCACCTCGGGATCTACTCCTTGGCCGCAGGACGGCTTCGTCCGCCGCTCAGATCCGCACCATCTTGCCGGGGTTCAGCAGATTGCGGGGATCCAGCGCCTGCTTGAGCAGGCGCATGACGTGCAGCGCCTCGCCGTGCTCGGCCTCTAAATATCCTATTTTGCCATATCCGACGCCGTGCTCGCCAGTGCATGTCCCGCCCATCGCCAGCGCCCGCATCACCATGCGCTCGTTCAGCCGCTTGGCCTCGGCCATCTCGGCGGGGGTGTTGGGATCGACCAGGTAGATCAGGTGGAAGTTGCCGTCGCCCGCGTGTCCGACCAGGGGCACGGTCAGGAAGGAGGACGCGAGATCGTTCTTCGTCTCGGCGATGCACTCGGCCAGGCGCGAGATCGGGACGCAGACATCGGTGGTCACGCCCACCGCCCCGGGCCGCAGGGCCAGCGCCGCAAAGTAGGCGTCGTGCCGCGCCTTCCACAGCCTGGCGCGCTCGTCGGCGTCGATGGCCCAGCGGAAATCCCTGCCGCCATGCTCCCTGGCGATCTCCTTGACCATCTCGGCCTGCTCGGTCACATTCCGCTCGCTGGCGCCGTGGAACTCCAGGAAGAGCGTCGGGGCCAGCGGGCAGTCGAGGCCGGAATACCGGTTGGAGGCATCGATCTGCACCTCGTCGAGCAGTTCGATGCGCGCGACCGGGATGCCCAGCTGAATGGTCGTGATGACGCTGTTCACCGCGCCCTCGATGGTCTCGAACGGGCACGTCGCGGCGGAGATCGCCTCGGGGAGCCCGTGGAGCCGCACGGTGACCTCCGTGACCACCCCCAGTGTGCCCTCCGACCCCACGAACAGCCGCGTGAGATCGTAGCCGGACGCCGACTTCCGGGCGCGGCCGCCGGTCCTGATGATCCGGCCGTCGGCCAGGACGACGGTCAGGCCCAGGACGTTCTCCCGCATGGTGCCGTAGCGCACCGCGGTCGTCCCCGACGCCCGGGTGGCCGCCATACCGCCGATGGTGGCGTCGGCGCCGGGGTCCACCGAGAAGAACAGGCCGGTGCCCCGAAGATGCCTGTTCAACTGCCGGTGCATCACGCCGGCCTCCACCGTGGCGTCCATGTCCTCGGGGCTCACCCGCAGGATGCGGTTCATCCGGGTCAGGTCGATGCTCACGCCGCCTTCCAGGGCCGCAACGTGCCCTTCCAGGGACGTGCCGGCGCCGAACGGCACGATGGGCGCGTCGCGGCGACCGCATAGGGTGACGATGGCCTGCACTTCCTCTCTAGTCTCTGGGAAGGCCACGGCATCGGGCGGGTGCGGCGGGAGATACGTCTCGCCCCGGCTGTGATGCTCGCGGACGGCGGCTGAGGTGGAGAGCCGGTCGCCCAACAGGGCGCGGAGGTCGGCGATGAGCCGGTCGTCCGGCGCGGTCCGGCGCCGCGGGCTCGCCGTGAGGGGTGTCTGGTCAGACATGCGCGCCGCCTACTTTCTCGACGATGGCCTCAATCTCCTGGACGGTCGGGAGCCAGCGGCTGCCCGCCTTGAGGCACCAGGACCCCGGTGCTACACTGTCTCCGGCCATGGATCCCATCATCGTCCAGTTCGGCCCGCTCGCGATCCGCTGGTACGGCGTCATGCTGGCCACCACCATTGCGGTCAGCATGATCGTGGGCTACCGGTACGGGCCGAGGTTCGGCATCCCCACGGCGGTGCTGGACCGTACCGCCCTGACCTTTGCGATCGTCGCGCTCGCGGGCGCGCGCCTGGGCTACGTGGTCGCGCATCCGGCGCAGTTTGCCGATCCCGTGGAGATCCTGCGCATCGACCACGGCGGCCTGGGCTCGCACGGCGCCATCGCCGCCGGGCTGCTCTACCTGGTCTGGGCCGCGCGCCGCTACGGCGTGTCGCTGTGGGCGCTGGCGGATGTCTTCGTGTGGGCGATTCCCATCGGGAGTATCTTCATCCGGTTCGGCAACTTCATGAACGGCGAACTCTACGGCGATCCCACGAGCCTGCCCTGGGGCGTGCGGTTTCCGACCGCGCCGGATGCGCCCAGACATCCGCTGCAGATCTACGAAATGCTGATCGGCGCGCTGATTCTGCTCTGGGCCAGGAAGATCGCATCACACCGGCGGTTCGATGGGCAGGTGTTCTGGTCGATTATCGTGGCGTCGTCGATCGGCCGCGTCTTCCTGGACGCGTTGCGCAGCGACATGCGCGCGGTCGGTATCATCACGCTGGGACAGATTCCGGCGCTGCTGCTGCTCGCCTGGGGGACCTTCGAGTTGCTGCGGAGGGGGCGCGCGGCCGCGGGACCGACACAGGATCCCGGCGACATCCCCCGGCAGGCTACCTGAGCAGTCCACCCACCTGCTGCGCGAACGCCGTCACCGCCGCCGGCAGGATGCCGATCTGCACCACGACCAGCGCGGTCAGGAGCACCACGGCGTTCACCAGCGGGCTGGCGTGGATCCGCACCATCCCTGCGGCCTCGCCAGCATACATGACGTACGCGACCCGCAGGTAGTAGTAGACCGAGATCACGCTGGTCAGCACGCCGATCAGCGCCAGCGCCAAGCCGCCCGGCCCGCCGCCTTCGACCGCGGCCGCGAACACGCCCAGCTTCGCCACGAAGCCGCCGGTGGGCGGCAGGCCGGCCAGCGAAACCATGAACACCGCCGTCGCCAGCGCCAGCAGCGGGGCCCGACCGGCCAGGCCGCTGTAATCCTCGATCCGGTCGGCCTCGCCTCCACCACGCTCCAGCGCGATGGCTACGGCGAACGCGCCTGTGGTCATGGCGGCGTAGACGGCCAGGTAGGTGATCACGGCTGCCACCGCGGCCGGCGTGCCGATCGCTATGCCGACCATCATGTACCCGGTGTGGGCGATGCTCGAGTACGCCAGCAGGCGCTTGTAGCCGGTCTGGGTCAGCGCGGCCAGGTTGCCGACGATCATCGTGACCGCGCTGAGCACGCCGAGCAGCAGCCGCCACTGGTCGGCCAGCGCGCCCAGCGTGAGCGGGAAGAGCCGCAGCAGCGCGACGAACGCTCCGACCTTGGCCACCACCGACATGAACGCCGCGGCCGGGAACGGCGCGCCCTCGTAGACGTCGGGCGCCCAGGTGTGGAACGGTACCATCGCCGCCTTGAAGCCCAGCCCGATCACCAGCAGGCCCAATCCGGCCGCCGCGGGGGCGCTGGAGCCCAGCCGGGCGACCGCCGTCGCCAGGTCGGGCAATCGGGTCGTTCCCGTCACGCCGTAGAGCAGGGCGACGCCGTAGAGGAAGAACGCGCTCGCGAAGGCGCCGAGCAGGAAGTACTTCATCCCGGCTTCCTGCGACCGCGGGTTGCCCCGGGCCGTCGCCGCCAGGATATAGAGCGGGATCGACAGCACCTCCAGCGACAGGAAGAGCATCAGCAGGTCGCGGCTGGCCGCCATCAACATGGCCCCGGCGCCGGCGACGAGCACGAGGACGTAATATTCGCCCCGGTCGAGGCCTCCCCGCCGCAGGTACTCCGGGGCCACGAGCACGCCTGCCGCGGTGACGCCCAGCGCCAGGAGTTGCCCCGCCCGCGCCAGCGCATCGCGCACGTACATGCCGGCGAACGAGACGCCGTCCGGGGCCACCGCGGCCATCCACGCGGCCCAGGCCAGCCCCAGCAGGCTGACGGCGATCAGCACCCCCCGCCGCTCCGCCGCCAGCCACAGATCGACCATCAGGACGACCAGCGCCGTCCCGAAGACGATCAGTTCGGGCGCCACAAGGGTCAGGTCAAAGGCGGGAGGCGTGATCATCTCGGGGACACCGTGACGGCCGTGGCGGCCGGGCGCTGGAGCCGCGCCAGCACGGCATTGACCGTGGCTTCCGAGCGGTCCAGCAGCACCCGGGGATAGAGCCCGACCGCAAAGATCATCACGATGATGGCGGCGAACACTGCAAGTTCGCGCCGCGTGAGATCTACCAGCCGGTCCGGATGCTTCGCGACGAGCGGCCCGTGCATGACCTGCTGGTAGGCCCACAGCAGGTAGACCACCGAGAGGATGACGCCGCCGGCGCCCAGCGCCGCCCACCAGGCTGAGGTGCGGAACGCGCCCAGCAGGATCAGGAACTCGCCCACGAACCCGTTGGTCCCCGGCAGCGCGGCCGACGAGAGCATCACCACGGTGAACACCGCGGCGAACCGCGGCATGCGCGCGGCGACGCCGCCGTAGTCGGCGATCAGGCGCGAGTGCGTCCGCTCATACAGCACGCCGACGATCAGGAACAGCGCGCCGGTGCTGATCCCGTGGTTGATCATCTGGATCAGGCCGCCCTGGAAGCCCTGCACGTTCAGCGCCGCCAGGCCCAGCATCACGAAGCCCAGGTGGCTCACGCTGGAAAATGCGACGAGGCGCTTCAGGTCGGTCTGGGCCCACGAGACCAATGCGCCGTAGAGGATGCCGATGATGGCGAGGGCGGCCAGCAGCGGCGCGGCAGCCAGCAGCGCGTCGGGAAACAGGGTCGGGCCGAACCGGATGAAGCCGTACGTCCCCAGCTTGAGCAGGATGGCCGCCAGGATCACACTGCCCGCAGTTGGCGCTTCGGTGTGCGCGTCCGGCAGCCAGGTGTGCAGGGGCCAGATCGGGACCTTCACGGCGAAGGCCAGGGCAAACGCGGCGAAAAGCCAGCCCTGGACCTCCGGCGGCAGGCTCAGCGTGGCCAGCCGGGCCAGGTCGAAGGTCCGCTCGCCGAGCCCGTCGATCGCGATGACGTGCAGGGCGATGATGGCGACCAGCATGAGCACGCTGGCCGCCATAGTATAAAGGAAGAACTTCAGCGCGGCGTAGCGACGGTTCTCGCTGCCCCACAGGCCGATCAGGAACGCCATGGGGATCAGGACCGCCTCCCAGAACACGTAGAAGAGGATCAGGTCCAGGCTCAGGAACGTGCCCAGGATCGCGGTCTCCAGGCCCAGCATAGACATGGTGAAGGCCTTGAGCCGTTCAGTGATCGACCCCCACGACCCCAGCAACGCCAGCGGGAAGATGACGGCGGTCAGGCCCACCAGCACCAGCGAGATGCCGTCGACCCCGACCGCGTAGCCGATCCCGAGAGTGGGCACCCAGGTGGCGTGCGCGACGAACTGCATGTCGCCGGAAGCAGGGTTGAAGATCTGGAACAGCCGGGCGGCCACGAGCAGCGTCGCCAGGCTGGCCGCGAGCCCGGCCCACCGGATGGCGGCCTGGCGCTCGCGCGGCAGCAGCGCGAGCAGGACGGCACCGGCCAGGGGAAGGAAGATGAGGAGCGAGAGCATGCGCTACCTCAGCATCCAGTAGCCCACGATGATGAGCGTCCCGACCAGCACCCCCAGCGCGTACTGCCGTGCATAGCCGGTCTGGAGCCGGCGGGCCGCGCGCCCGACCGCGGCGAGCACGCGGCCGACGGCGTTGACCGCGCCGTCGATGATTCCCAGGTCGACAGGACCCGCGAGCCAGCGCGCCAGCGCGCGGCCCGGCGCGACGATCACGGCATCGTAGAGGTCGTCGATGTACCACCGGCGCTCCAGGAACGCGGCGATCGCGCCCAGCGCGGGATCTCGCCGGCCACGGTGCACGGCGATCCCTGCGACGATCCCGGCCAGCGCCACCGCGATGGAGATCCCCACCAGCAGACCTGCCGGGGGATGGACCACTGCCCCTTCGCCGGCCTTCACCCCGATGAGCGGGGCGAGGAACTCCACCAGGGGCTCGCCGGCCACGCGCGCGCCGAGCAGGCCTCCGCCCACCGAGAGCGCGGCCAGAGCGGTCATCGGCACCAGCATGCTCGGCGGCGCCTCGTGGGGATGCGCCGCGGCCTCAGCCGGTCGGCCGGAGAAGGTCAGCATCGCCGCACGCGTCATGTACAGGGCCGTGACGAATGCCGTGACGAGGGCCAGCGCGTACGGCAGGAAGTTGCCGGTGGACAGGCCGAGCGCAAACGCCTCTTCCAGGATCAGATCCTTGCTGAAGAAGCCGGCAAACGGCGGCACGCCGGCGATGGCGAGGACCCCGATCAGGAAACCGCCGGCCGTCCATCGCAGGGGCCGGGCGAGCCCGCCCAGCCGGCGCATATCGATGACGTCGTGCATGGCGTGCATCACGCTGCCGGCCGCCAGGAAGAGCAGCGCCTTGAAGAAGGCTTGCGTCACCAGGTGAAAGATGCCGGCGACGGGCGCCAGCGCGCCCATGGCGACGAACATGTAGCCGAGCTGGCTGATGGTCGAGTAGGCCAGCACCCGCTTGAGGTCGTACTGGCGCAATGCCACGGTGGCGGCGAAGAACGCGGTGAGCGCGCCGACGATGCCGACGACGAAGAGGGCCACCGGCGCCGTCAGGAACAGCCGGTCGAGCCGCGCGATGAGGAAGACCCCGGCCGTCACCATGGTGGCGGCGTGGATGAGGGCGGAGACTGGGGTCGGGCCTTCCATGGCGTCGGGCAACCAGACGTGCAGCGGCAGCTGCGCCGACTTGCCCGTGGCCCCCGCGAACAGCAGCAGGGCCGCGAGCGTCCGCACGCCCTCCGGCAGATGCGGCGCGCCGTCACGGATCTGCAGGATGTCCAGCGTCCGGAGCTGGGTGAACAGCAGGAAGAGCCCGAGCAGGAACGCCGCGTCGCCGATGCGGTTGACGATGAAGGCCTTGCGGCCCGCTGTCGCGGCGGCCGGCCGCGCGAACCAGTACCCGATGAGCAGATACGAGCACACGCCGACCAGTTCCCACCCGATGAACAGGACCAGCAGGTTGCCGGCCAGCACCAGCAGGAGCATGGCGAACATGAACAGGTTCAGGTAGGCGAAGTACCGTGGCAGGTCGGGGTCGTCCGCCATGTACCCCAGCGAGTAGACGTGGATCAGGAATCCGACGCCGCTGACCACGAGCGCCATCACCAGCGAGAGGGCATCGATGATCAGGCTGGCGTCGATCCACAGGTCGCCGGCGCCGAGCCAGCGGAACAGCGGGATGACGATGGAGACCGCCGCGTCCGTGGCGCCGGCAGGCCGGACGGCCAGCAGCACGCCCAGCGCGCTCACAAAGCTCGCGGCCACGGTCACGCAGGCGAGCTCGCCGGCCAGCGCGCGGGAGAGACGGCGGCCGATCAGCCCGTTGGTCAGCCACCCCAGCAGCGGCCAGACCACGATCAGCGTGCCAAGCAGGCGAACGTCGGTCGGGATCGTCGTCTACCCCCGCAGGAGGTCGACGTCGTCGATATCCACCGTCTCGCGCGACCGGAAGATGTCCACGATCAGCGCCAGCCCCACGACGACTTCCACGGCGGCCACCACCAGCACAAAGAACACCGCGACCTGCCCGTCGATCGAGCCGTGCTGTCGGGCAAAGGTCACGAAGGCCAGGTTCACCGAGTTCAGCATCAGCTCCACGGCCATGAAGATAATCAGCGCGTTGCGCCTGACCAGGACGCCGACGGCCCCCAACGTGAAGAGCACGGCGCTCAGGGCGAGATAGGCCGGGGCCGGGACCACCGCTACCCCTTCCCTCTCCCGGCGTGCTCTGGCGGCCGGCGGCCGAGCACCGTCGCGGCCACGATCCCCACCAGCAGGATCACCGAAGCCAGCTCGAAGGGCAGCAGGTACGTGGTGAACAGCGACTCGCCCACCTGCTGGGCCGTGCCGAATTCCGCCGCGATAGACGCCAGGGGCGCGGCGGCCCCGAGTGCGGCAGCCAGCAGCACCCCCAGGTACAGCGCCGCAAACACATAGGCTTCGGCGCGCTGGCGCGGCAGCTTCTCCCGCGGTCCCTCGCCTGAGCGGGCGTGCAGCAGCATGATGACGAAGAGAAACAGCACGACGATGGCGCCGGCGTAGATGATCACCTGCAGGACCGCGATGAACTGCGCGGCCAGCAGCAGGTAGGACACCGCCAGCGACGCCAGCACCATCAGCAGCGCCAGCGCGCTGTGAACGGGCTGGCGCGCGGCGATGACGCCCACGCCGCCTGCCAGCGCCAGGGCGGCCGTGGGGACGAAGACGGCCCACTCCACGCGCCTACACCTCCCGCGCCGGATCGCGTCCCGACGCGCCGGGATACGGTTCGGTGAGCATCCCCTTGGTGTAGATCATCGATGCCCGGGTGTACCCCGCC
>JACQHU010000125.1 GCA_016198805.1 Armatimonadota bacterium | reverse complement strand
GTGACGGTCATCGCTGACCTGGCGCGCAAGGATCCCAAATTGGTCGTCGGCCTGATCTCCGGCACGTCGGCAGACGGCATCGACGCGGCCCTGGTCGAGATCACCGGCGCGGGGGCTGGCGCGCGCCTGCGTCTGGTCGCCGGCCTGACCATGCCGTTCCCGGCCGCGGACCGCGACGAACTCTTTCTGATGTTCGACCCGGCGACCGGCACGGTGGACCGCCTCTGCCGCTTCAACTTCCGCCTGGGCGACCTGTTCGCCCAGGCCGCGCTGGCGGTGATCGCGGAGGCCGGGCTGTCCCCGGGGCAGGTCGACCTGATCGGCACCGCCGGGCAGACCGTCTGGCACATCCCGGCACCGGACGGCGCCACGCTGCAGATCGGCGAGCCGGCCGTGATCGCCGAGCGGACCGGCGTGCCGGTGATCGCCGACTTCCGCGTGGCGGATGTCGCCGCCGGCGGCCACGGCGCCCCCCTGGTTCCGTACTTCGACCTGGTGGTGTTCCGGCATCCTGGCAGGTCGCGCGCCGTGCAGAACATCGGAGGCATCGGCAACGTGACGTATCTCCCGGCAGGGTGCGAGCCGGGCGCCATGGGATCGAAGGCGGTCCTGGCCTTCGACACCGGGCCCGGCAACATGGTGATCGACGAGGTGACCCGGGTCCTCACCGGCGGCCGCGAGACCTTCGACCGGGATGGCGCGCGGGCCTCGCGGGGGCGGATCGACGAGGAGTGGCTGAGCGACTTGCTGCGCGATCCCTTCCTCCGGCAGCCGCCGCCCAAATCGACCGGCCGTGAGGTCTACGGGCGGCCGTTCGCCGCCCGCCTGCTCGAGGAGGGGCGCCGCCGGCGTCTCGAGCCGGACGACATCATCGCGACGGTCTCGGCGCTGACGGCCGACTCCATCGTCCGGGCGTACCGCGAGTTCCTCCTCCCGCGCGCCGGGCTCGATGAGGTCGTGCTCGGCGGCGGGGGTTCGTACAATAACTACGTGAAGGGGCGCATCGCGGAGGGCTTGGGCGTGCCGGTGCTAGCCTGCGAGGACTTCGGCGTCAACGGCAAGTTGAAGGAAGCGATGGCGTTCGCGCTGCTGGCGTCCGATGCCACAGCCGGGCTGCCGACCAATGTGCCCAGCGCCACCGGCGCCGCCGGTCCACGAGTGCTGGGGAAGTTGGTCCCCGGCCCAGTGGTAGGTCCTCCGGGCATGGTATAGTGAAGCAATGTTTCGCGATGCCCTTCGGCATGATCTGAGTCAGGCGATTGCGCGCGCCATGCAGGCCGGGGCGATCCCCGAGGGCGAGGTCCCGGAGTTCGACGTCGAGGTGCCCCGGGATCGGCGGTGGGGCGACTACGCGACAAACGCGGCCCTCGTGCTCGCCAGGCAGACCGGCCGGAAGCCCCGGGAGATCGCGCAGCACCTGGTGGACGCGTATGCCCCACCGGCCGACCGCATCGAACGCATCGAGATCGCCGGCCCCGGGTTCATCAACCTGACGCTGGCCTGGCCCTGGAGGCGTGAACTCGTCGCCATGATCTGCCGGGTCGGGGAGGCCTACGGCGCGCAGACCATCGGCGCCGGAATTCGGGTGAACGTCGAGTTCGTCAGCGCCAACCCTACCGGCCCGCTCCACGTCGGCACGGGCCGCAACGCCGTGGTAGGCGACGTGCTGGCCAATCTGCTGGCCGCCCTCGGGTACGGCGTGTCCCGCGAGTACTACATCAACGACGCCGGCCAGCAGGTGCTGAACCTGGCCCGCTCCGTCGAGGCTCACTACTTCGGGATTATCGGCCGGCCCAAACCGTTTCCGGAGGATGGCTACCGGGGCGAGTACGTCGCCGACCTGGCCCGCCGGATCGCAGACGCCGACGGCGATCGGTGGCTGCACGCCACCGAAGACGAACGGCTGGACCATTTCCGCGAGGTCAGCGCCGCCTGGGTCCTGGCGGATGTCCGGGAGGCCCTCGACCGGTTCGGCGTGCGGTTCGATACCTGGTTCAGTGAGCGCGCGCTGGTGCGATCCGGGGCCGTCGAGCGTGCCCTGGCCGCACTGCGGGCGCGGGAGTACATCTATGAGGCCGACGGGAAGACCTGGTTCCGCTCGACGGCGTTTGGGGACGACAAGGATCGGGTCATCGTCAAGCCCACCGGCGAGTGGACGTACTTCGGGAGCGACATTGCCTATCACCTGGACAAACTCGGCCGCGGCTTCGACCTGCTCATCGACGTCTGGGGGATCGATCACATCGGCGATGTGGCGCGGGTCAAGGGCGGCCTGGCCGCCCTGGGCGTCCCGCCCGACGCCGTGGAGATCCTGATCCACCAGCACGTCCGCCTGAAGAACGAGGGCGAGATCCTGCGCATGTCCAAGCGGACCGGCGAGTTCGTGGGCCTGCGCGACCTCATCGACGCCGTCGGCCCCGACGCCGCGCGGTACTTCCACGCGATGGTCTCCTACACGGTCCCCATGGACTTCGATGTGGCGCTGGCCGTCCGGCACTCGCAGGACAACCCCGTCTACTACGTGCAGTACGCTCACGCGCGCATCGCGGGGATCCTGCGCGAGGCCGCCGCAGCGCACGTCGGCGCATCGCGCGCCGCCGACGGACCGGGTGCATCGAATGGGCCGGGTGCCGCCCGGTCGCTGGACCGCCTGGCCGATGAGCGCGAAGCAGCGCTGATCCACGTCCTGGCCGAACTCCCTGAGGTCATCCGGGTGGCCGGGCTGCGGCGCGAACCGCACCGGCTGTGCGCCTACGCCCGGGAGGTCGCCGAGGCGTTCCACCTGTTCTACACCCACTGCCGGGTGCTGACCGACGACGCGGAGTTGACGGCCGCGCGGCTGAGCCTGGTCGAGGCCGCCCGCATTGTCCTCCGGCGCGTCCTGGGGTTGCTCGGCGTCTCGGCGCCGGAGCGCATGTGACGGGCACGGGGCGGCCGCGCGGGAATTCCGACGACGCCGGGCGGGGGCGGCCATGTCCCTGGCGGTTGCGTGGTCCGGCGCACTTGCGCTTCTGGGCAGGGGTGTGGTAGGAATATGCGTGAGACAGCACCGGGCGGCTGACCAGGGCGATGCCGCCGACCATCCTCGGCTCTGCTCAAATAGAAACTTCCAGGGCCGTGTCCCAGGCGTCGCATGACCCATACTCCGCCCAAAACCGACTCCAACCAACGTGCACGCCGCCAGATCAGATAGAGGAGGCGTCTCTTCCATGAGACCACGGATGCGTGTCGCCGCAGTGCTGGCGGTTGTGGCACTGGCCGCAGCGCCGGCCGCCGCCCAGATCTTCACCGATATGTCGAACCACCCCGCCCGGCGCGCGGCGGAGCGGCTGGCGGCCAAAGGCATCGTGACCCGCCTGCCGGACGGCCGGCTGGCGCCCGATGAGCCGCTGAACCGGCTGGACCTGGCGCTGTTCCTGGCGCGGACGATCGGTGCCCCGACCGCGTCCGTCAGGATCCCCGACTTCAAGGACATCGATCAGATTCCGTCCGCCGACCGGCCGCTCGTGGCCGCCGCCACCACCCTGGGCACCGTCTCGGCCAGGAAGGTCGAAGTGAAGCGAGGCCAGGTGCTCTACACGCTCACCGTGAACAAGACCTCGTACGCGCCCGATGAACAGATTAAGCTGACCTTCACCATCGCCAACGTCGGGCCCGGCAGGGAGACCGAGATCCTGCCGTCGGACCGCGGCCGGACGCGCATCAGGCTCACTGAGCGGGACGGCGCCAAGGTCGGCTATGAAGGCGAGCTCTACGTCGAGAAGAAGACGGCGCAGGGCGTAGAGCGGGAGAAGGTCGCGCGCATCCGGATCGTCGAGGTGCGGGCGGACAGTTCGATTCTGGAGGTCGTTGAAGAGGGATCGGTGGCCATCAGGCCGGGCCTGAAGGTCTTCTACCTGCAGGACGTGTTCTTCGACTACTCGACGTCGCAGTTCCACGATTTCATCGTCCGCGACGTGGAGGGCAACGAGATGGCCCGGTGGTCGCTGGGTCGGCCCTTCGTCCCGGTGGACCGGCCGTGGCCCCTGGCGGCCAACCACTCACTGAAGTACGAGACGCTGTGGAGGCAACTCGACCAGAACGACCAGCCGGTCAAGCCCGGGCGGTATGAGCTTGTCGCGATGCACATCACGAAAGAGAATCCCACGACGCTGGTCATCGGTTTCCAGCGGGGGGTGATCTCGGCGTACCCGGACAACACCTTCCGTCCCAGGCAGTCGGTGACCCGCGCGGAACTGGCCACGGTCATCGTGCGCGCGGTGGGCCTGGAAGCGGAGGCCGTCCGCCGGGCCAACGACCGCCTGGTGGTCGCCGATGCCGGTGACATCCCCGCCGAGGCGCGCGGGAGCGTCGTGGTGGCCATCGACCGGAAGATCGTCCCGGCGCTGTCGGACAACACCTTCCGGCCGGGACGGACCGCGACCCGGGGAGAGGCGATCTTCGCGCTCAACGTCCTGATGGAGACGCTGGACCGCTACGACTACACCATCGGCACCCTGCGCGAACTCCGCGGGGGGCCCCCGCCGATCCTCGTGGTCGAGAACGCGAGCAAGCAGATCATCCAGCATCGGGTCGCGGCCGTGAGCGCCATCTACCGCAACGACCAGCCCGTGCTGCTCCTGCAGCTGCGCCCCGGCGATCAGTTGAAGATGCTGAAGCCCTCCGATGCCGGCCTGATCATGTACGTCGAAGCCACAGGACGGTGACCCCCATGTGGTTCTTCCTGGACACGGCGAACCTGGACGAGATCCGGACCGCGCACTCGTGGGGCATCCTGGACGGCGTCACGACGAACCCCACGCTGGTCGCCAAGGAAGGCCGTGAGCACCGGGCGCAGATCGAGGAGATCTGCAGTATTGTCCAAGGGCCGGTGAGCGTGGAGACGACCACGGCCGACGCCGAGGGCATGATCCGGGAAGGGATCGAGTTCGCGACCTGGGCGCCCAACGTGGTCGTCAAGGTTCCCATCACACCCGACGGCCTGCGGGGGCTGCGGGGCCTGCGCGAGCGGGGCATCCCCGTGAACGTGACCCTGGTCTTCTCGCTGCCGCAGGCGCTGCTGGCGGCCAAGGCCGGGGCGACCTTCGTCAGCCCCTTCGTCGGCCGGCTCGATGACGCCGGCAACGACGGCATGCAGGTGGTGCGGGACATCTGCGCCGCCTTCCGGACCTACCGGTTCGAGACGAAGGTCCTGGCCGCCAGCCTGCGGCACCCGATACACGTCGTCGAAGGGGCGCGGGCCGGGGCGGATGTCGCCACCATGCCGTTCAAGGTCATGGAGCAGCTGTTCAAGCATCCCCTCACCGATGTGGGGCTGGAGCGCTTTCTCGCCGACGCCCGTCGGCTGCAGGCGGAACTGCAAGCCCGTCGTGCCCGAGTGTGAGTTGGGCACAGAGAGCGGGCGGAGACCTCGAAACAGGAGCGTGACCCTGCGTGGCCATTGCAGAGCTAGAAACCAAAACCCTGAATGAGCTCCAGGACATCGCCAAGGAGCTCAACATTGCCAACTACCGGCGCTTCCGCAAGCAGGAACTGATCATGCGGGTCCTGCAGGCGCAGACCGAGGCCCAGGGCCTGCTGATCCGCGCCGGCATCCTGGAGATCATGCCCGAGGGCTATGGGTTCCTGCGCACCAACGGCTACCTGCCGGGCAGCGAGGATATCTACGTCTCGCCCTCGCAGATCAAGCGCTTCGGGCTCCGGGTGGGCGACGAGGTCCTGGGGCAGGTGCGGCCGCCGAAGGACAACGAGAAGTACTTCGCGCTGCTGCGCGTGGAGGCGGTCAACGGGCTCGATCCCGAGCAGGCGCGCACGCGGCCGGGGTTCGAGCAACTGACGCCGGTCTTCCCGCACGAGCGCATCCGGCTGGAGATTCCCGAATCGGACCTGACGGTGCGCGTGATGGATCTCTTTGCCCCCATCGGGAAGGGGCAGCGCGGGATGATCGTCTCCCCGCCCAAGGCCGGCAAGACGACGCTGCTCAAGAAGATCGGCCAGTCCGTCGTCCAGAACCACAGCGACATCTACCTCATGGTGCTGCTGCTGGACGAGCGGCCCGAGGAAGTCACCGACATGCGCCGCTCGGTCGAGGCCGAGGTGGTGGCCAGCACCTTCGACCGCGCGCCCGAGGAACACATCCAGGTGGCCGACCTGGTGCTGGAGCGCGCCAAGCGGCTCGTCGAGGGTGGCCGGGACGTCGTCATCCTGCTGGACAGCCTGACGCGGTTCTCGCGGGCCAACAACCTGGTCATCCCGCCGTCGGGTCGCACGCTGTCGGGCGGATTGGACCCCGCGGCGCTGCACCGGCCGAAGCGGTTCTTCGGCGCGGCCCGGAAAATCGAGGAGGGCGGCAGCCTGACGATCATTGCTACCGCGCTGATCGACACCGGCAGCCGCATGGACGACGTCATCT
>JACQHU010000025.1 GCA_016198805.1 Armatimonadota bacterium | reverse complement strand
TCGAATAGCAGGCGCTAGACTCAGCCGCAGGGGGCAGCGGGTGCGGGCAGAGGATCGGATGACCCAGCCGATCGCCGTCAAGGACGATCCGTGGGAGATGGCGCAGCGGCAGTTCTGGCAGGTGGCCCGCCGGCTCTCCCTGCGGCGCGGCCTCCCCGAACTGCTGGCCACCCCCCAGCGCGAACTCACCATCCGCTTTCCGGTGAGGATGGACGACGGGACGATCCGGGTCTTCACCGGGTACCGGGTCCACCACAGCCTGGTCCTGGGCCCGACCAAGGGCGGCATCCGCTACCACCAGGACGTGACGCTGAACGAAGTCCGGGCGCTGGCCATGTGGATGACGTGGAAGTGCGCGCTGGTCAACCTGCCCTACGGAGGGGCCAAGGGCGGGGTCGTGGTGGATCCCCGGAGGCTCTCCCCAGGCGAGTTGGAGCGGATGACCCGCCGGTTCGCCTCCGAGATCAGCATCCTGATGAACCCCCAGGGGGACATCCCGGCCCCCGATGTCGGCACCAACGATCAGATCATGGCCTGGATCATGGACACCTACAGCATGCACATCGGACAGCCTATCTCGGCCGTGGTGACGGGCAAGCCCGTGCTGGTCGGCGGCTCACTCGGCCGGAAGGAGGCCACGGGCCGGGGCCTGATGATCGCCGCCCGGGAGGCCGCCCGGCTGCTGGGTCTGCCCTGGCGCGGCGCCACGGTCGTCGTCCAGGGGTTTGGCAACGTGGGGTCGGCGACCGCGCGCCTGATGTGGGAGGAAGGGTGCTGCGTGATCGCCGTCAGCGACGTGCGGGGCGGGATCTGCGATCCCCGGGGACTCGACGTGCCGGCGCTCCAGCAGCACGTCGCGGCCACGGGAAGCGTGGTGGGGTTCCCGGGCACCACCCCGATCAGCAATCGCGACGTGCTGGATCTCCCGTGTACGTTTCTGGTGCCGGCGGCGCTGGAGGGCCAGATCACCGGCGAGAACGCGGACCGTCTCCAGGCCCAGGTCATCGTCGAGGGCGCCAATGGCCCGACGACCCCGGATGCGGATGCCATCCTGGAGGCCCGGGGCATCACCGTCGTCCCCGACATCCTGGCCAACTCGGGGGGCGTGATCGTGTCGTATTTTGAATGGGTGCAGGACCTCCAGTACTTCTTCTGGAGCGAGGACGACATCAACCGCCGGCTGGAACGCCTGATGGTGCGCGGCGTGCATGAGGTCGCGGCCCTGGCGCAGTCCCAGGGCATCAGCTTCCGCCTGGCCGCGCTGCAGCGGGCCGTCCAGCGGGTGGCCAGCGCGCTCGCAACGCGCGGCATCTACCCGTAGGCGGCCCCGCCGCCACCCGCGGCCCGACGTATGGCATTCGAGATCCTGCATGAGCTCAGGCCGGGCGGCCCGCGTCTGGGCCGCCTGCGGACCGGCCGCGGAGCAGTGGACACCCCGGCGTTCATTCCGGTGGGCACCAATGCCACCGTCAAGGCCCTGACCCCCGAGGAAGTTGCCGAGACCGGGGCGCAGATGGTCCTGGCCAATGCCTTTCACCTGTACCTGCGCCCGGGCCCTGAGGTGGTCGAGCAGGCCGGCGGGCTGCACGCCTTCATGGGATGGCCGGGGCCCATCCTCACCGACAGTGGCGGCTATCAGGTCTTCAGCCTGGCCCGGATGCGCACCATCGACGACGACGGCGTTACCTTCCGCTCGCCAATCGACGGCAGCGCGCATCGGCTGACGCCCGAGGCCGTGATCGACCTGCAGCGCCGGCTGGGATCCGACGTTGTGATGCCGCTGGACGTCTGCCTCGGCTACCCGCACGAGCTGGCCGAGGCCCGCGCCGCGCTCGAGCAGACGGTGCGATGGGCCGAGCGCTCACGCGCCCACCACCTGCGGGCCGGATCCGGCGTGCTCTTCGGGATCGTCCAGGGCGGCTTCGAGCCCGCGCTGCGGGCCGAGGCGGCGCAGCGCATGGCGGCCCTGAACTTCGTCGGCTACGCCATCGGCGGGCTCTCGGTTGGTGAGCCGGCCGACCGCACCTACGCGCTGCTGGAGGGCGTCGTCGCCGAACTGCCGCCGCAGCGTCCGCGGTACCTGATGGGGGTGGGCAGCGTCCCGAGCCTGCTGGAGGGCATCGCGCGGGGGGTCGACCTCTTCGACTGCGCGCTCCCGACCCGCGTGGCGAGGACGGGGATCATCTTCACCGCCACGGGCCGGATCAACATCCGCAACGCCGCCTACCGGCACGATCTCCAGCCGCCCGACCCCACCTGTCCGTGCAAGGCCTGCGCGCGCACGACGCGCGCCTACCTGCGCCACCTGTTCGCATCCGACGAGATGCTGGGCCCGCGGCTCGCCACCTATCACAACCTCTTCTTTCTCGGTCATCTGGTAGCCGACGCGCGCGAGGCGCTGCGGGCGGGGCACTACGAGCCCTGGATGCGCGGTGTACTGGCACGGTACACCACCGCGTGGTGAGCAGGAGATGCCCGGGGATCGTGGAAAGTGATGCCCGGTCAGGTCCCCCGGAGGATGGCGCATGATCCCGGTCTTGCAGGCACAGCAGTCACCATACGGGATCCTTCCCTTCATGGTGATCTTCCTGGTCGTCTGGTACTTCCTATTGATCCGGCCGCAGCGCACGCAGGCGCGTAAGCGCCGAGAGATGCTCGACGGGTTGAAGCGGGGGGACCGGGTCGTCACCGTTGGGGGACTCCACGCCACGATCGCCGACATCAAGGACGACATGCTGGCGCTGGATCTGACCCCCAATATCCGCGTGAAGGCCGACCGGTCGGCGGTGAGCTACGTCCGGTCGAAAGCCGAGAAGGCCGAGGAGTGAGTACCGAGCAGGTCCGGGCGGCCTCCCTGCCGACCCTCGACGAGGTCAAGCGGGATCCCGAAGTGGAGGCCTTCGTCAACAAGGCCAACGAGTACACCGGCGTCATCGGGTACACGGAGCACGGCCTCCGGCACGCCACTCTGACCTCGAACATCGCCACCAACGTCCTGCGCCGGCTGGGGTACGACGAGCGCACGGTGCAACTGGGGGCGATCGCCGCCTACCTGCACGATATCGGGAACCTGGTCAGCCGCGCCAACCACGAGCACACCGGGGCGATGCTGGCCGACCGCATCCTCACGCGGCTGGGCATGTCGGCCGAGGAGCGGGCGGTAGTCATGGGCGCGATCGGCAACCATGAGGAGCGCCACGGCGAGGCGGTGAGCGCGGTGGGCGCGGCCGTCATCCTGGCCGACAAGTCCGACGTGCACCGGACCCGGGTGCGCAACCCCGACCGCACGACGTTTGACATCCACGACCGGGTGAACTATGCGGTGGAGCATTCGTTCCTTCGGGTCGATGAGAAGAGCAAGACCGTCACCCTGGAACTGACCATCGATACCGCCATGTCGCAGGTCATGGAATACTTCGAAATCTTCCTCGACCGGATGATCATGTGTCGGCGCGCCGCCTCGTTCCTGGGCTGCGGCTTCAAACTCGTCATCAACGGCGTTAAGTTGCTTTGAGGCCGCCGACGCGTGCGGCGCGCGAGGGAATCCCCAGACGACGGCCGTTCGTTGTGTAAGGCGCGATGCCACGCACGCTGATCGTCATCCCCCTGTTCAACGAAGCCCCCACCCTGGCGCGGGTCCTGAGCCAGGTCCGCCAGGCGCCCCCGTCGGCCGAGGTGCTGGTGATCGACGACGGCTCCACCGACGAGTCGTCGGACATCCTGCGCGCCACCGCGGAGGCCGCGGTGATCACCCATGAGCAGAACCTGGGCTACGGCCAGTCGCTGATCGACGGCTTCGCGTATGCGCTTGAGCGAGACTACGGCGCCGTGGTCACCATCGACTGCGACGAGCAGCACGAGCCGCGCCAGATCCCCCAGTTCATCGCGGCGCTGGCCGATGCCGACATCGTCTCAGGCAGCCGCTACCTGGACCCCGCCGCGGGCGGCGACCCCGCGCCGCCAGACCGGCGGATGCTGAACGAGGAGATCACCGCCCGCCTGCGGGCGATCACTGGCTACCCAATCACTGACGCGTTCTGCGGCTTCAAGGCCTACCGCGCCGAGGCGCTGCGCCTGCTGCATCTGACCGAGCCGTCATACGGGCTGCCGCTGCAGGTGTGGATCCAGGCGGCCCACCACCGCCTCCGGATCAGGGAACTGGCGGTCCCGCGCATCTACAAGAATCCCGGTCGCCGGTTCTGGGGCGGGCTGGACGACGTCGAGG
>JACQHU010000121.1 GCA_016198805.1 Armatimonadota bacterium | reverse complement strand
CGATGGGTGCCCTGCAGTGAGGTGGAGAGGCTGGCGCCGATCTGGCCGGCGACGATCACGCCCAGGCCAGAGGCGGTGACCATAGGCCAGACGATATGTCCCTGCCACAGGTGAGCCGCGACCCCAGCACCCGAGTACACGCAGAGGGAGAAGATCGACGTCGCGGCGGCCATGTGGGGCGGGAAGCCATAGATATGGACCAGGATCGGCACGACCAGCCATCCGGCCCCGAGACCGAAGAAGCTGCTCACGAATCCCAGGCCGAGGCCCACGACCGCCAGGCCCGTAACCGGCCGCTCCGAGCGACTCAGGGTGTCTGGGGCTGGACTGCCCGGGAGGGGCTGGTCGTCGACGGCGATTGCCCGGGGCACCGGGCGAGGTCTGGGAATGGGGCGGGTGACAAGATAGATCGCGAACCCCAACAGGATGAGGCCGATCGACGTACGGAAGAGGATCGGTGACACCAGGCGGGCGGCCGTCGCCCCGAGGAGTGCCCCTGGCGTGGCCGGCAGAGAGAGAATCAGCCCCACCCGATAGTCCACCCACTGCTGCCTCGCGTAGGCGACCGAACCCGACAGGGTATTCAAGAAGACGATCGCGAGCGATGTCCCGGCAACCAGCGCCGGAGGGAGGTGGAAGACGACCAGTAACAGAGGAGCGATGATGAAGCCGCCCCCGGCGCCCACGACGACCCCAAAACCTCCAGCCAGGAGGCCAATGATCAGCAGCAGCAGCCACTGACCGACCGGCATCGTCAGGAGGCCCCCTGGGCCGGGGTGACGGAATCGCGCACATGCGCCTCCATCCCATTGAGATCATCCCGAAGACTCATCAGGAGTGACGCTGTAGCGGCGGCGCGCCGGTGCCAGAATCCAGCGATCTCCTCGCTCAGGCGGCGCACCTGCAGGTGACAGACGGCCCACCTGTCCGCCTCACCGGCGAGCCAGTCCAGGGCCTTCCAGGCGTCCTGCCCCAGGAGGGTCCTCAGGAGGAACCTCCGATCGCCGATGCGCAGGGCGAGCCCCAGGTCACTGGCTGCACGGGCCAGGTCCGCGCGCGTCAGGAGAACGCCGCACCGAACCATGGCGAGTAACCCGTCCAGGAACGGAGTGAGGCCCCCCGCCCGCGGATCAGTCATCGCTGGCACATCGCGCAGATGAAGCGGCAGGCGGTCGGGCGCTCCGAGCTCACGGGCTGCCTCCGTAAGCGCCACCTGCAGGAGACGGGCCCATGCCCGAAAGTACGGCGGGGCGACCTCCTGCATTTTGTGGAGGTACGCGAAGATCCAGCTCCCCAGGTGTTCCCAGAAGAGCGCTTTCCTGCTGTGGCGCCACAGCGCGCGGCGCGCGGCGTCGTCGTCGGCCGCTTCATGATCGCCCAGCGTGGCGTACAGGCCGAGCAGGCTCGCCAGGTGATCGGGTTCCTGCGGAGGCGTCTGGCCCAGGGCGCGCCAGAAGCCGGCGACGCGGTCCTGCGCTTCACCACCCAGGGCGCCCTCCGGGCCGAGGTACACCGAGGCGTACGGATAGAGCTGGAAACCGAAGACCTCGGTGTACTCCGCGGCATCCGGTGCACCCGGAAGCCCGAGCAGTCTTCCGATGCCCGCGTGCTGCGGGCCGGGCGCCTCGGCGAGTACCGCCAGCGAACGGAACAGTTCCATCAGCGGGCCGGGGTGGGGATGCGGGGCTCAGGAAGCCGGTAGGCCTCCCGGGTCGGACGCAGAGGCCGCATCATCCAGTAGGGCCGGCGCGTGCCGTCGGGGGAAAAGCGCGGCGCGGGCCGCGCGTGCGCCAGCCACTGCAGGTAGACCTGATGCGCCTTCTCGGTGTCCACCGCGATGTCTCCGTCGCGATCCGCCGGATCGGCCCGCCTGACCTGCACGGCCTGGTGCCAGCAGTGCATGCCTGAGATCGGGTCCGGATGCACCGGGAAGGTCAGGTTCTGGTGCACGCCCACATCCGTCCACCAGATCTTCGCGGTGTCGGGATCGCTGGACGCATACGGCTCGACGCCTCTCTCCCGGCGCATCTTCCAGCCCCCGGAGCCGCGCTCGAGCGCGACGGTGGCCATCATCTGGCGCTGGCCGCCCTCCGACATCTTCCATCGGCCCATGTGGTGGCTGCACGCCACCACGCCGGGCCGGATGCCTTCGGTCACCCACGCCTTCACCACGAAGTAGCCGATCTCGGTCTCAACACGGACCAGGTCGCCGGTCCGCACACCGAGGCGCGCGGCGTCTGTCGGGTGGATCCACAGCGGGTTCGTGTGTGCGATCTCGTCCAGCCACTTGGCGTTGGCGCTGCGGGTGTGAATCTGGATCGGGAGGCGAAACGTCGAAATGAGCGGCATCTGCCCGGGTTCGAGGTGATCCGGGTGGATGTGGCTCTTGATGTACGTGGGGATGGCGTATTCGGGCCAGCCCCACCGGGCCAGCGTCGAGGAGTAGAACTCCAGCCGACCCGACGGGGTCGGGAACCCGCGCAGGACCTTCCCGTCCACGTCCACGCCCACCGGGCGCCGGCCGTCCGCGTCCGACTCCGGCGCCGGCTGAGGCACGATGTTAGGTGAAGGACGCGCGGGCGCCGCGCTGTAGACGCGGCCGAACCGATCGACCCGCATCTCCTGGAGATCGCCGGCGGGGACTTCCTCTTCGTGGAGCGGCCCGATCGTGCGACGCACTTCGAATGCGCCGTACCGGCGCATGAACTCCAGCGGCTTCACGCCTTCGGCCGCTGCCCGTTCGGGTAGCCCGGGCACGGAGTGATCGAAGATGTAGCCGTAATACTCGTCGACGCTGAGTTTCTGCCCGGGGTGCTCCTTCGATTCGAAGTATTGTCGGATCCCGAGTGAGCCGTCGGGATCGATCCGCCACGACAGGGCGATCCAGAACTCGTTCTCCTCCCACACCTCGCCAGGATTGGCCTTGCGCGTGTCGGTGATCTGCTCGCCCATCCGCTCCCGCGCCGCACGGAGCACCGGCTGGCGGAAGCCAATCCACTGGCCGTCGTACTGCTCGTACGAGTGCAGGTCGTGGCGCTCGGAGCCGTGGCCCATCGGCAGGATGTAGTCGGCGAAGAAGGCCGTCTCGCTCCAGGTGGGCGAAAGCGCCACGTGGAGCCCGATCAGGCGCTCGTCGGTGAGGACCTCGATCCAGGCGAAGCCGTCGGGGTTGGTCCACACCGGGTTGTAGACGCGGGTAAAGTAGACGTCCAGGCGGCCGCGTCCCTGCTTGAGCAGGTGCGGGAGGAGGTGGGACATCTCGAAGATGCCCAGCGGATACTCCGGCGGCCAGGCCAGGTTGTTCCAGACCGGAGGGTGCGGGGGCATGTAGATCGGTCTGGGCACGAACTTGTTCCAGGCGTTGGGATACGTGCCGCCTTCGGTGGCCACGGCGCCGAGCAGGGCGTTGAGCAGGAACAGCGTCCGGGCCACCTGCCACCCGCCCAGATTCCCGGCGGCGGCAGACCGCCAGGTGTGCGTGGCCAGCCGGGTCCCCGCGGACGCCACCACCCGGGCCACCTCCTCCAGCACCGCGGCGTCCGTGCCCGACTCCTTCGCGGCGAACTCGAAGGTGAAGTCTCGATAGAGTCCTTTGAGCATGCGCTCGAACTGCTCGAAGGTCGGCTCGACATCCGGGTGCTCGCTGGCCAGGTACTCCTGCCAGTTCCACCAGCGCCGCACGAAGTCGCGGTGGTAGAGATCGTGCTGGATCAGGTAGTTGGCGATGGCCAGGAAGATGGCCGCCTCCGAGCCGGGATACGGCGCGATCCAGTAGTCCGCGTGGGTGGCCGTATTGGACAGCCGCGTATCGAACACAATGAGTTTCGCGCCGCGCTGCTTGCCCTCGATGACCCGCTGCGCGTGCGGGTTGAAGTAGTGGCCGGACTCCAGATGCGCGCTGACCAGCAGGATGACGTTCGCGTTGGCATGATCAGGGCTCGGCCGGTCGAGCCCCATCCAGAAGTGATACCCGGCGCGGCCGCCACTTGAGCAGATGTTGGTGTGCGAGTTGTGGCCGTCGACGCCCCACGCCGCCAGGACCCGCTCGGTGAAGCCATCCTCGCCGGGCCGGCCCACGTGGTACATGACGTCGGTCCGCCGGCCCTCCTGGATCGCGCGGCGGATGCGGGCGGCGATGTCGTCTAGCGCCTCGTCCCAGGAAACGCGGACCCACTTCCCCTCGCCGCGCGCGCCTGCGCGCTTGAGCGGGTAGAGGATGCGGTCGGGATCGGTGACCTGGTTGAGGGTCGCGGGGCCCTTGGCGCAGTTGCGCCCCCGCGAGCCCGGGTGCTCGGGATTCCCCTCGAACTTCCGCACCTGCAGGGTGTCTTTGTCCACGTAGGCGAGCAGCCCGCAGGCCGACTCGCAGTTGAAGCAGGTGGTGGGGACCAGCATGTAGCGCCGCTCCACCCGGCCCGGCCAGGCTCTGGAGTCGAGTTCCACCCAGTCGTCCCACCGTTCTTTCGGCGGGAACGCGGCCAGGTGGATGCGGCTCGGCCCCGGGTAGAAGGTCTCGCCGCGCGACTCCACCTCCCGGCGGGCGGCGCTGACAAGCCGGTTCAGGTTCCTGACATCCATGCTGCGTCGCCTCCGCACTCCGCGCCGGTCTCGCGACCGGCCCTCCACCCTCCTACTATGCCAGCGGCACGGACTGCCCGGCCTGCACGTACGCGTGCTCGAAACTCAGCATCCCCAGCAACGCCAGCGGGACGGCCCAGGTCTCCAGCCAGGGGGCCAGCATGCCCAGGCTGCCCAAGAGCGCGCCGGTCCAGAAGAATCCCCGATAGCGTCCCCGCACCATTTCCCAGATCGCGAGATGCGCGTGCGCGGTCCCATGCGTTAGGGTGACCTCCCCAAGAACCATCAGCAGGTGGACCAGCGACGCGCCGCCCAGGAGCCACAGCAGCGGGCGCACCGCGTCCGGCTCCAGCCAGGCAGCAAACGGGATCAGCGCGGCCGACCCCACCAGCACGGCCTGGACGAAGAGGTGAGGAGGCAGCAGCGGGTTCTGCCACAGGTCTCTGGCTTTGGCCTGCGCGAACAGGTAGGCGGTGTAGACGGCCGCCATCACACCCAGCGGGAGGCCCGGGAAGGCCATCAGGTGCTGGATGCCATCCGCCCGGAACACGCCGGCGGCAAAGTGCGACGCCAGGACCAGCGCATAGGCCGCGATGATGAACGCGCCGCGGACCAGCCAGCTCTTCCACTGCGGCCGCGTGAAGATGAAATAGAAGCGCTCGGGATGCCCCAGGTCCCAGATCAGCAGCGCGCCGGTGGCGGCCAGGAAGCTCCCTGCGAGCACCGGCGCCGCCCATTGCCAGAGCGGACTCGTCCAGGTGAGGAATCCGGTGAGGATCAGCAGCAGGGGGACCAGATAGGCGCCGGCGGCGATGCTCTTGGTCCAGGTATACAGGCTCACCCGCCAGTCCCACGGGGCGACATGCGGCACGTCATAACTCAGCAGCGCGGCGGCGGACGAGTTCCAGGGCCCGGGATGGCCCGACGTGACCTGCTGTGGCAGCCTGCCCTGCTCGCTCCACATGAACAGCCCACCTTCGGGGCGTCGCGCCGCCAGCGGATCGAGGGTCGCCTGGTGCGCGCCCTTGTAGAAGAGCTTGGGGCGCGTCTCCTTCTCGGGCCGGCGCACGGTCACCGGTTCGCGGTGGACGATCTGGCTCACTCTTGAGGTCGGATCGTCCAGGTCCCCGACGATGATGGCCTCTGTGGGACAGACGACCACGCACGCGGGCTCCAGGCCCACATCAATTCGGTGCGCGCAGAAGTTGCACTTCTCCGCCGAGTGGTCGAAGGGATTGATGAAGATGGCGTCGTAGGGACAGGCGGCCATGCAGGCCTTGCACCCGATGCAGATGCTCTTGTCGAAGTCCACGATCCCGTCCGGCCGGCGGTACATAGCCGTCGTCGGACAGGCCGTCGCGCAGGGGGCGTCGTCGCACTGGTTGCACCGGGTCACCTGAAAGACGCGGCGCGTCTGCGGGAAGATCCCCACATCGACGGCCTTGACATAGGTGCGGGTAACCGACAGTGGGACCTCGTTCTCGGACTTGCAGGCAGTCGTGCACGCATGACACCCGATGCAGCGGGTGTGGTCGATGACCTTCCCCCACCGGGGGGTGGGCGTCCCCCGTCCCCCCTCGTGGACCTGGACCGCTCCCTCGGGCATGGCTGTCATGGACTTCGCGCGTCCCCTCCGCTACCGCAGCAGCGTCAGCAGTTCTCCACGCGGCAGCCGGACGCCCAGAATCCCGCTGAGGAGTTCCAGCCCTGCCACGGCTGCGGCCGCGTAGAGCAGAGCCGCGGGCCAGCGCTGCCGGGCCACGAGGAGCAGAAACCCCAGCACCCACAGGCCCGAGGCCAGCCGGATCCCCACCAGCCAGACCGAGACGATGTACCCGGCGAGGCCTGCCAGGTAGCCGGCCGCCCGGCGCACGACCTCGCCGGAGGGCGCTTCCTCTTCGGTCCCGCCTTCCGCGGCGATGGGCCCGCCGCGGCCCCGCATCTCCTGCACGATCTGCACGGCACACAGCAGGGTCCCGCCGATCGCCACCGACAGGGGCATCAACTCGGCCCCGGGCAGGAACGTTCGCGCCGTCCACCAGGCGTACGCGAAGACGCCGAGCAGGAAGAGGCTGAACGGGGCCACCCGGCGTGGCGGCCGCTCCGCCGGGGAGACTTCCGGAGCGGTCGGGTACCGGATCGCTTTGATCGCGCCCGCCACGAAGGGAGCGATCAGGAGCAGGCCGATGACGATGACGCCCGGCCGGATCAGCCAGTCGGCCGGGTGCAGATACAGGTTGATCGTGAGCCAGTAGTACCGTTCCAGGGGCCCGGCCAGGACGAACCCGATCAGCAGCGGCGCCCGGGGCCATCCGCTGGCCTTCATCACGTAGCCCAGGATGCCCAGCGCCAGGAGCGTGAGCAGGTCCCCGTAGTGTTGCTTCTCCTGGAAGGCCGCCAGGACCATGGCCAGGATGATGCCCGGCGCGAGACGGTTGAAGGACACGTATGTCAGCCTCGCGAGCAGCGGGCTGGCCGCGAACATGAAGGCCGCACCGATGAAGTTGGCCGCGGCGAACGACCACACGATCGTGTAGATGAGATCCAGATGCTCGGTCACGATCCTGGGGCCGGGCACGATGCCGTACGCGAGCAGCGCGCCCAGGATCATGGCGGTCGGCGCGCTGCCGGGCACACTGAACAGCAGCGTGGGCACCAGGTCGCCCGCTTCGACCGCGTTGTTCGCGGCTTCCGGGGCGATGATGCCGCGGATGTCGCCCTTGCCGAATCGAGACCGGTCGCGGCTGGAGGTCACGACGTGCCCATAGGCCATCAGCGTGCCCGCGGTGGCGCCCAGCGCCGGCAGCACACCCGCCCACATGCCGATCAGCGAGCCGCGCAGCACCAGCCACCGGTGCTGGATGACGTCCCGCAGCCCCTGGGCCCACCCGCGACCGAGGTCCGTCCGCTGCGCCACGGCCCCGCCCTGCGCCAGGAGCCCGACGACCTCCGTGACGCCGAAGGCGCCCAGCGCGACGATGGCCAGATCCAGGCCGTCCGTCAGGTAGACCTGGTTGAACGCGAACCGCACCTCCGCGGCCGCCGGCGACGGCCCCACCGCGCCCAGCAGCAGGCCCAGCAGGCCCGCGGTGAGGCCCTTCCGCGGCTCCTTCCCCAGCAGGCTGCCGGCAAACGACACACCCAGCGCCGTGAGCATGAAGAGTTCGGGTGAGCCGAACGAGAGCACCAGCGGCCGCGCGATGGGAATGGACAGCGTCAGCCCCAGCGCGCCGATGAGACCGCCGATGAGTGATGAGAGGTAGGCAGCGCTCAGCGCCCTGGCGGCCTGCCCCTGCCGGGCCATCGGGTATCCCTCGAGGACGGTTGGCACCGAGGCCGCCGATCCGGGCGCGCCGATGAGCACCGAGGTGATGGTATCGGACGTGTGGACCACGGCCAGCGCGCCCGTGATCATCGCCAGGCTGGCGAAGGGGTCCAGTCTGGTGATGAACGGCAACAGGATGGCAACCGTGACGATTCCGCCCATGCCTGGCAGGATGCCGACCACCAGGCCGACCCCCACGCCCAGCAGCATCATCAGCAGCCGGCCGGGGTCGAGGAAAAGCGCGACCGCCGCGGAGAGCGCCTCAGTCACGGCATCCCCCCGCGGCGCCCACGGCTGTGCTCCCGGCTAGAGCCGGACGTTGTACTTCTGCTGGAGCAAGTCGGTGATGAACTTCTTCACGTCCAGGGTGACCCGCATCGATCGCAACACCGCCGCCTCCGTCTGATCGCCCCTGAGGATCGTATATCCCTCCAGTATCTGCTTGCTCTGCACCTTGAACTGGACGTCGCGATTCATCCTGTCGATGGACTCGTTGAGGGCGGTCAGCGCCTCCGGCGGTGTGCCGGTGGGCACCCAGAAGGCCTTCTGATACGAAAAGCCGGCGGACACCAGGGTCTGATAGGCCTTCCACCGCAGGAGCCCGTCGGGCTTGCGCTTGTGGAGGATCTGGTAAACTTCGTAGGCCGTCGGGAGGTCGGGGGACGCCGGATCCCGGACCATCACGCCCCGCTCGTTGATGAATCCCATGGACATGATGGGAACGGCCTTGCCTTCCTTGACCAGCGGGATGACCTGGGTGAGGTACGCAGGCGTGGTCTGGTAGTCGATGTTGGTTTCACCGCGCTCGAAGGCCAGGCGGGCCGGGCCGCGCCCTTCAAAGCCCAGCACCGACCGGACGTCCATCCCCAGGACCTCAAACAGCAGCAGCGTCGTCAGGTCCAGGGCCGTGGCGCCGATCCCGCCGTAGACGAGAGGGGTAGCGGGCTTGAGCAGGTCCTCAGGCTTGGTGATGCCGGTCCGGGGCGACACATAGACGACGCCGCCGACGCCGTTCACCTTCACGAGTTTCCACTTGCTGAACTCGTATGCCACCCGCGACACGCCCAGGATAAAGGGGATGACGGTCGAGCCCGAGGTCGCCAGCATCTGCAGGCCGTCGGGTTTCGCGTTCTGCGCGTACCAGTTCGCGCCCAGGATGCTGCCCCCGCCGGGCATGTTCCGGATGATGATCTTCGGGTTGCCCGCGATATGCTTCTCAAAGAACGGCGCCAGGAAGCGCGCCTCGATGTCCGTCCCGCCGCCGGGCCCAAACGGGATCAGGATCTCGATGGTCTTGCCGGCGTAGTACGCCTGCTGGGCGTGCCCCGGCAGCGCCACCGCCGCCAGCAGGCCCGCGAGCAGCAGGCCCGCGAGCAGCAGGCCGAGCGCCCCCTGCGTGAATCTGGTCTGTCTCACACGATCACCCCCAATTGTCCTTTATGCTCTGGTGGCGCCAGCCGCCGCCGGGACGGCGGCGGGCCACAGTGAGTACGGCACGAACGCGACGCCTTCCATAAGGCGCCGTGCGGTGCGCCGGGTCACGACCTTCTCGGCGATCCACTGGCCCTGGCGCTGCCCGACCTTCGCCCCGGCCTCGATGATGCCCGCCGGGTGGCCGATGCGCACGGTGCGGTCGAGACCATCGAAGGCGCGCGCCGCCTCGTGCACGATGGTTCCCGGGGTCAGCGACGCCACCGCGGTGCAGATGGCGCCGGTCAGCGCATACGAACGGTGCAGCCGGCCCATGGACATGATGCGGCCGACCAGGTCGATCGCGCCGGCCAGGATGGCGCGACCCGAGGTCGACGTGTAGGAGGCAGGCGATGAGACGAACGCGATCTTCGGTACGCCCGGGCTCCCGGCGGTCGCTTCCTCGGGCGTGGGCGCCAGGCCCATGCGGACCGCGCCGTGGGCGCGGATCGCCTCGATGCGCCGCAGCAGGTCGGGGTCGCCGTCGACGCGGTCCGGCATCTCGGTGCCCACGAGGCCCACCTCCGACGGCCGCACGAAGACCACCGGGTTGGCTGCGTCCACCAGCGACACGGTGATGGTCCCCAGGTCCGGCACCTCCAGGGGTTCGGCGGGGCGGCCGGTGGGCAGGAGCCCGCCGGTCATGGATCCGCCGGGCTCCAGGAATTCCAGCGTAATCATCGCGCCGGTCCCCGGCACGCCATCGATGGCATAGTTGCCTTCCGCCTGGTGGAGGCCGCCGCTGGTCGGGACATGGGCGATGATGCGCTTGCGCGTGTTGGTCTGCCAGATGCGGACGGTGGTGACCGGATCGGTGGCGCGTACCAGTCCCTCGTCGATGGCATAGGGGCCGACGGCCGAGGAGATGTTGCCGCAGTTGCCGCCGTAGTCGATCATCGGCGAGGCGACGTTCACCTGCCCGAAGGTGTAGTCCACATCGGCGTCGGGCACCGACGCCGGCGCGATGATCGCCACCTTGCTGGTGGTGGAGGTGGCACCGCCCAGGCCGTCGATCTGTCGGCCGTAGGGATCGCCGCCGCCGAAGACCTTGAGGATCACGCGGTCGCGCAGGTCGGGATCGGCTGGCAGGTCGTTTGGCCGGAAGAAGACGGCCCGGCTCGTTCCGCCCCGCATCACCACCGCGCGAATCCGCCGCTGTCCGCTCATGCCGGTTCCTCCATGATCTCTGTCTCGCTTGCCTGCGCGCCGGCGCCTGGTGGCGGAGCGTGCCCTTCCATTATGCGGTCACCCTGGACTATCTGGGAACCCAGGCTTCGACCTTCAGGCGGGCGGCGTGCTCGCCCGCGATGCGTCCGAACACCGCGCCCCGCATCAGGCCGGCGCCTGCAGGGTAGTTAAAGTAGAAGAATCCACCCGTAATCTCTCCCGTGGCATAGAGCCCGGGGATCGGCCGCCCCTCGGTGTCCAGCACGCGCGCATCCTCGTCGATGCGGAGCCCCCCGTAGGTGAACGTGATCCCGCAGGTGACCGGGTAGGCCACGAACGGCGGGCGCTCCAGCGGTACTGCCCAGTTCGACTTGGGCGGGGTCAGCCCCTGTGTGACGCAGCCGTCGCGGGTACCGGGATCGAAGCCGCCCCCGCGGGCCGCGGCGTTGAAGGCCCGCACCTCCTCGACCAGCGCGGCGCGCGGCACGCCCATCGCGTCGGCCAGCGCCTCGATGGTGTCGGCCCGCGCCGGCCTGCCCGTCGCGTAGCGCTCCTCCAGCAGCGGCACGGTCCGCTGGTCGAAGATCTGCCAGGCCCTGGCCTGCATCTGGGCGAGGATCGCCCGGCCGATCTTCGCGTATGTGTACTGTGAGAAGTCCTCGCCCTCGTCGATAAAGCGCCGGCCGTGGATGTTCACCATGATGCCGTACGGGTACGACAGTCGGTTCGTCTTGTCGGTCAGGCGGAGGTCGCCGACGGGCGGGGCCGTGGCGTCGACCGGCGTGGCGTGGCAGCCGCTCCACTGGCCGAACGGCTGCGCCCCGGCCTCCAGCGCGGCCGCCAGCATTTCGCCGGTGTTGTAGGCCGTGCCGCGCACGACGACCGTGTCCCATCCCGCGCCCAGGTAGCGGGCCCGCATCTCGGGGTTGGCCTCGAACCCGCCCGAGGCGAGGATCACCGCGCCCGCGTCCACCTCCCGCGTGCCGGTCGGCTCGCGCACGACCAGTCCCAGCACGGCGCCGTCGCTGGCCAGGCGCAGCCGCACGGCCTTCGCCTCATAGGCGATCTCGATGCCGCGGCCCTCCGCCGCCCGGAACAGCGCCGCGGACAGACCCAGACCCGCGCCGCGGGTCTGCAGGACCACGCCCGGAGGAAAGCGCCGGCGAGCGCCGTCGCGCACGCCGAAGATCTCGCTGAGTTCCCACTCCACGCCCAGGCCGGTCATCCAGCGGACCGTCTCCAGGGACCGATCGACGAGGACGCGCGTGAGGACTGGATCGGCCAGGCCGCCGGTGACCCGCACGAGGTCGGCGTAGTAGCGGTCGGGCGGATAGGGCTCGACGTCGATCTCCTCTGCAGGTGGCGTCGGGAGCAGCGCCAGGACCTGGGCCCGGTCCGCATACGCGAATCGGAAGACGGCGCCGGAAAAGCGCGTGTTGCCCCCTCGCGTCGCGCGGTGCGCCTTCTCCAGGACGAGCACCGACGCGCCCAGGTCATGCGCGGCGACCGCGGCGGTCAACGCGGCGTTGCCGGCGCCGACGACGATGACATCGTGGCGGCGAGGAGCGCGCATACACCACCCGAATTCTCTCTGCGGCCGCAGGATTTCCTCTTCAAGGAGGAAAAGACCTCACCGAAGCCGTTGGGGCGATTCGTCGGTGAGACACGCCGCGGGAGCGATGATCCGTTGGACCGGTTCGAATTGATCCGCCGCCTCCAGGCCATCGTCGGGCAGGCCTATGTCCTGTATCGTCCGGACGACCTGACCGTTTACGAGCAGGACGCCCTCATGGTCGCGCGCCACACACCCGATCTCGTCGTGCTGCCCGAGGGCACGGCGCAGGTCTCCGACGTCGTGAAGGTCGCGCGCCAGGCGAGGCTCCCGATCACTGCCCGCGGCGCCGGGACCGGGCTGTCCGGCGGCGCGATCCCGGAGGCGGGCGGGGTCGTGGTGGCGCTCACGCGCATGACGCGGCTGCTGGAACTGGATGTGGCCAGCCGGATCGCACTGGTGGAGCCGGGCATGGTCAACGCGGACCTCACCGCGATGCTGGCGCCCCACGGGCTGTTCTATGCGCCGGATCCCGGCAGCCAGGTGGCGTCGACGATCGGCGGCAACGTGGCCAATAACTCCGGCGGGCCGCACTGCCTGGCCTACGGGGTCACCGGCAACAACGTGCTCGGGCTGGAGGTCGTCCTGGCCGACGGCACCGTGACCTGGATGGGCGGCAGGGCGCATGACGCGCCGGGGTACGACCTGACGGGCGTGATGGTCGGTTCGGAGGGCACGTTCGGGATCGTCACCACGGTCGCCGTACGCCTGATGCCGCGGCGCGAAGCCGTCCGCACGCTGCTGGCGGTCTACGAGACCGTGGACGCGGCCTGCGAGGCCACCTCGGCCGTCATCGCCGCCGGGATGGTGCCGGAGGCGATGGAGATCCTGGATGGCATCGTCATGCGCGCCGTCAACAAGACCCTGCACGTCGGCTTTCCCGAAGATGCTGAGGCTGCACTGCTCATCGAGGTGGAGGGGCTGGCGGAGTCGGTGCCGGTGCTGATTGAGCGGGTGGAGGCCATCTGCCGCGCCCACGGGGCGCGCCGCATCCAGACCGCCGCGACCGCCGAGGAACGCCTCAATCTCTGGAAAGGGCGCAAGCACGCCTACGGCGCGATGGGCAGAGTCGGCCGCCGGACCATGATGCTAGACGTCTGCGCGCCGCGCTCGCGCCTGGCTGAAGTCATGCGGAAGGTGCTCGAGGCCGGGCAGCGATGGAACATCGGCGTGGCCAACTTCTTCCACGCCGGAGACGGCAACATGCATCCCACGCCGTTCTTCGACTTCGACGATACATCGCCGGAGTACGCGCGGGTCATCGGCCTGACTGAAGACATCATGCGGGCCTGTATCGAGGCCGGGGGGACCATCACCGGCGAGCACGGCATCGGGCTGGAAAAGCGCGAGTACCTCGGCTGGATGTTCAACGAGCGGGACATCGCCGCCATGAAGACGGTGAAGCAGGTCTTCGACCCGGACGGCGTGCTCAATCCCGACAAGGTCTTTCCGACCGGGAGGCCGGTGCACGGCGATCCGCGAGCGAAGGCCGCGGCGGCGGCGGGACAGGCGTGACGCCCTCCCCGGCCGTGGAGACCCCCCGCGTGGAGGGCCCGCGCGTGGAGGCCTCCCGCGCGGCCGCGGCGCCGCGCGCCCGCCCGATGCCCTTCATCCCCGAAGTCGAAACCTGCATCCACTGCGGGCTGTGCCTCAACCAGTGCCCCACCTATCGTGTCACGCATCTGGAGGCCGAATCGCCCCGCGGCCGGATCTACCTGGTGAAGGCCGCATCCCAGGGCGAGCTCGACGTGACGGCGAGCGTGGCCGGCCACCTGTACCTGTGCCTGATGTGCCGCGCCTGCGAGACGGCCTGTCCCTCGGGCGTGCAGTACGGACGGATCGCCGAAGCCGCGCGCGAAGTGCTCGGCCCGCCCGGTCCACCGCTGCAGCGCTGGATGGTGCGCACTACGCTGCGGCACCTGATGCCGTCCCCGCGCCGGCTGCGGCTGGCGGCCGGGCTGATCCGGCTGGCCCAGCGCTCCGGCCTGGTCGCTCTGGCGCGACGCGTCTTCCCCGGACGGCTGCGCGACCGTCTCGCGATGATGCCCGAGGTGTCACCGAGGTTCTACGCGCCGGAGGCCGAGGTGCTGCCGGCGATCGGCGCCCGCCGCACCCGCGTGGCCTTCCTCTCGGGCTGCGCGATGAGCCTCTTCTTTACCGACATCAACGAGGCCACCGTGCGCGTCCTGCGGCGAAACGGGTGCGAGGTCGCAATCCCTCGCGGCCAGATCTGCTGCGGCGCCCTCAACGTGCACAACGGCGAGGCGGACAGCGCCAGGGCCATGGCGCGCCGGAACATCGACGCCTTCCCCGACGACGTGGACGCGGTCGTGGTCAACGCCGCCGGGTGCGGCGCGGCCATGAAGGAGTACGGGCATCTGCTGAAAGACGACCCCGCTTACCGGGAGCGCGCCGGGCGCTTCGCCGCAAAGGTCCGCGACGCCGGCGAGTTCCTGGCGGGGCTGGGGCTGCGCACCGCGCCCCAACCGGTGTCGCTGACCGTGACATATCAGGATCCCTGCCATCTCGCGCATGGGCAGCGCGTGCGCGCCGAACCACGGGCGCTGCTAGCGGCGATCGGGGTGCGGCTCGTCGAGATGGCGGGCTCAGACCGGTGCTGCGGCAGCGCCGGCATCTACAACGTGCTGCAGCCTGAGATGTCGGAGACGCTGCTGCGCGAAAAGATGGACGCCATCTGCGCGACCGGCGCGGGAACCGTGGTCGCGCCGAATCCCGGGTGCATGATGCAGTTGCGGTACGGCGCGCAGCGGTTCGGCATCCCGGTGCGGGTGATGCACCTGATGGACCTGCTCGATCAGGCGGGCGCATGATTACCGGCGTCGAGACCCTGCGCCCCCGGCTGGAAGCGCTGCTGGGGGCCGACGCGGTCGCCGCGGCCGATCCGGGTCGGTGGGCCGTCGATGGCATGACGGCGCGCCTCGTCGCGCGTCCTGCTGACGCCGAGCAGATCGCCGCGACTCTCCGCCTGTGCGCGGAGCACCGTGCCGCGGTCATCCCGTGGGGCAGCGGGACCGCCATGGAGATCGGCAACCCCGGGCGGGCCGCCGACGTGATCCTGCTCACCGAGCGGCTCTCGCGGCTCATCGATCACGATCACGCCAACCTGACCGTGACCGCCGAAGCGGGCATCACGCTCGGGGCTCTGGCACGAGTCCTGGCCGCGCGCGGGCAGCATCTGCCGCTAGAGCCTCCGCGCGCCGAGGAGGCAACGGCAGGCGGGGCGGCGGCCGTCGCGCTGTCCGGCCCGCGGCGCATGGCGTTCGGCGCGGCCCGCGACCTGGTGATCGGTATGCGCGCCGCGCTGGCCGATGGCTCGGTCATCAAGTGGGGCGGCAAGACGGTCAAGAACGTCGCCGGGTACGACATGTGCAAGCTCTTCGTGGGCTCGATGGGGAGCCTCGGCATGTTGACCGAACTCACGCTCAAGGTATTCCCGCTGCCGGAGGCGACGCGGACCATCGTGACCTGGGCCAGGGACGTGAGCGCGGCCACCGCGCTGGCAGCCAGGGTGATGGCCTCGCCGTTGCTGCCCACGGCGATCACCCAGGTGAATCCCACCGCAGGCGCGATGCTCGGCCGCCGGATGGCCGGCGTGCTGGTGCGCGCCGAGGGCATTGAGGCTGCGGTGGACCGGCATCAGCGGGATGTCCAGTCCTGGGCTTCTCAGGAAGGGCTGGAGACCGAACTGCTCGCCGGCGAGCGGGAACGCGAGGCCTGGCAGGTCATTCGGGACTTCGGATGGCGCGGGGATGGGGGAGGAGGCGCGGGTGACCTTGCGGTGCGCATCACCGTGACCGCGGGTCGAATCGCCGCCGTCGTGAACGAGTTGCAGGCGATGCTCCCGGCGGCAGGCGTCGTCGCGCACGTGACGGCCGGGGTCATCTGGGTCGCATTCGACTCCGCCGCGGGCACCTCTGCATTGCTGGCCAGCCTGCGCGACCTGACCCGGCGCCACGACGGACACCTGCTGCTGGCACGCGCCCCGCGCGCCCTGAAGGTCGCAGGCGACGTCTGGTTCCCGGCCCCGCAGGCGCTGGCGCTGATGCGGGGGCTCAAGCAGGCCTTCGATCCCCACCAGATCCTCAACCCCGGCCGGTTCGTGGCGGGGCTGTGAGGTGCGCCGGCGTCCGACCGTGAGATCGGCCGGGTGCCCGACGCGCGAGCGACCCGACCAATGCCGCGCCTGACGCTCGGGCTGGCCCTGCACAATCACCAGCCCGTCGGCAACTTCCCGTCGGTCTTCGAGCAGGCGTACCGCCAGGCGTATGAGCCGATGGTCTCCGCGCTGGAGCGTCATCCGGGGATCCGGCTGGCGCTGCACTTCTCCGGCCCGCTGCTGGACTGGCTGAAGGACGCGCATCCCGACCTCATCGAGCGCGTCCGCGGCCTGGTCGCGCGCGGGCAGGTCGAGATCATGACCGGCGGCTACTACGAGCCGATCCTGCCGATCATCCCCGACCGCGACAAGCGCGGCCAGGTCGCCAGGATGACCGCCGCGGTGCGGGACCTGTTCGGCTACGACGCGACCGGGCTGTGGCTGGCCGAGCGCGTCTGGGAACCCCATCTGCCCAAGGCGCTGGTCGCCGCGGGGGTCAGGTACACCATCGTCGATGACGCCCATTTCCTGCGCGTCGGCCTGACCGACGCGGAACTGACCGGCTCCTTCGTCACGGAGGAAGAGGGCGCGGCGCTGTCCATCT
>JACQHU010000117.1 GCA_016198805.1 Armatimonadota bacterium | reverse complement strand
GCGGTCCGCCCCGCGGGCATGGGCCCCGACGCCGGCGCGGACGCGGCGGACTGGGCGGGCCTCTGGCAGAGGATGGCGGCGCATGCGCGGCGGGCGATGGCGCTGCGCCTGGCGGGGATCGACGAACCCTTTGAGGGGAAGGTGTTCGCGGAGCTGGCGCACCTGCTGCCGGCGGGTTCGATCCTCTACGTCGGCAACAGCATGCCGGTCCGCGACCTGGAGATGTTCTTCCCCGGCATCGACACCCCGATCCGCTTTCTGGGCAACCGGGGGGCCAGCGGCATCGACGGCCTGGTCAGCAGCGCCCTGGGCGCATCAGCCGCCGGCGCCGGACCGGTGGTGGCGGCACTCGGTGATCTGGCCTTCTACCACGACCTCAACGGGCTGCTGGCGGCGAAGCTGCACGGGCTCGCGGCGACGATCGTCCTCCTCAACAACGACGGCGGCGGGATCTTCTCGTTCATGCCCCAGGCCGCCTACCCCGAGCATTTCGAGGCGTTGTTCGGGACGCCGCACGGCCTGGAGTTCAGCCATGCGGCCAGGATGTACGGAGCCGGGTTCGCCGCCGCCGGCGACTGGGTCACGTTCCGCGCACAGGTGCGGGACGGCATGGCGTCGGGCGGGCTGTCCATTGTCGAGGTCCGGACGGCGCGTGACCGCAACGTGCGACTCCACCAGGAGGTATGGGCGGCGGTCGAGTCGGCGCTGCGCTCAGAAGTCCCGACGAGGTGAGAGGACGGGGTGAGCCGGATGCCTGTGAACTGGCAGAAGGTCGGCAAATACTCGGACATCATCTACGAGCACGCGGAAGGGATCGCCAGGATCACCATCAACCGGCCCGAGGTCCGGAACGCCTTCCGCCCCAAGACCATCATCGAGTTGATCGACGCGTTCTCCCGCGCCCGGGAGGACCCTGGGGTCGGCGTCGTGCTGTTCACCGGCGCCGGTGGCGAGGCGTTCTGCTCAGGCGGCGACCAGCGGGTGCGGGGCGATGCCGGCTACGTGGACGACCAGGGGATCCCGCGCCTCAACGTGCTGGACCTGCAGCGCCTGATCCGCATCATGCCCAAGCCTGTGATCGCGCTGGTGGCCGGCTACGCCATCGGCGGCGGCAACGTGCTCGCCACGGTGTGCGACCTGACCATCGCCGCCACAAACGCCATCTTCGGCCAGACAGGGCCGAAGGTGGGTTCCTTTGATGCGGGCTACGGGTCGACGTACCTGGCGCGGATCGTCGGACACAAGAAGGCGCGCGAGATCTGGTATCTCTGCCGCCAGTACAGCGCCCAGCAGGCATTGGAGATGGGGTTGGTCAATGCGGTCGTCCCGCTCGATCAACTCGAGGAAGAGGGGATCCGGTGGGCCCGGGAGATCCTGGAGAAGAGCCCGCTGGCGATCCGCCTGCTGAAGGCCGCGTTCAACGCCGATACCGACGGCCTGGCCGGCATCCAGCAACTCGGCGGTGACGCCACGCTGCTGTATTACCTCACTGACGAAGCAAAGGAAGGCCGGGACGCCTTCCTGCAGAAGCGCAGGCCGGACTTCTCGAAGTTTCGACGCTATCCGTAAGGGTGCCGTGAGCGGCACGATCGCCCACAGCGATGAGCACAGGCCGGCTCCCCGCGCCGACAGGCCGGCGGGCGGCGTTGGACGCTGGCGGGCCTGGGTCCTGGCCGCGCGCATCCCCACCCTGTCTGCGGCCGTGGCCCCGGTGATCGTCGGCTCTGGCGCCGCGGCGCACGAAGGGCGGTTTGACCCCCTGGCGGCCCTCGGGGCGCTGGTGATCTCGCTCGCCATCCAGATCGGCACGAACTTTTCCAATGACGCGTTTGACTTCTTGCGGGGCGCCGACACCACGCGCCGCCTGGGCCCGCCGCGCGTGACCCAGATGGGCCTGCTCTCAGCCCGGCAGGTGCTTGCCGGCGCCTATGTCTGCTTCGGGCTCGCGGCCCTGGTCGGCCTGTCCTTCGTGGTGCGCCATGGGTGGCCGGTGCTGGTGGCCGGCCTGCTGGCCATCGCCTCGGGCCTGGCCTACACCGGCGGCCCCTGGCCCATCGGCTATCACGGCCTGGGCGAAGTCTTCGTGTTCGTCTTCTTCGGCCTCATGGCGGTGGTGGGCACGACCTACGTGCAGACCGGCGGCGTTAGCACTCTCGCGGTCGCCGCGTCGGTGCCGGTCGGGCTGCTGTGCTCGGCGATCCTGATCCTCAACAACCTGCGCGACATCGAGACCGATCGCGCCGCGGGCAAACGGACGCTGGCGGTCAGGATCGGCGGGCCGGCGACGCGGGTCCTCTATGAGGCCGCCCTGGCGGCGGCCGTGATCGCGCCGGGCGCGCTGCGCCTGGCGGGCCTGACCGGCCGGTGGTTCTGGCTGCCCTGGCTGGCGCTGCCCGAGATACTCTTCCTGGGACACCTGGTCTGGTGGCGTGACGACGCGCCGGCGCTGGTTGCGGGGCTGAAGCGGACCTCGCGCCTGCACCTGGCGTACGGGATCCTGCTGGCCGCGAGCTTCCTGGGATGACGCGGCACGAGCTAACACCTGACTGGCTGGCACACCGCGCGGCAGCCTTTCCCGACCGGCTGGCGGTCGTCGCGGGCGGCGAACGTGTGTCCTTCGGGGAATTGGACCGCCGCGCAGGCCGGACCGCCAGGCAGCTGGCGGCGGCCGGCGTCACCGCAGGCACGCGGGTCGCGGTCCTGCTGCGGAACGGCCTGCCGTTTGTGATCCTCACGCACGCGCTGGCTCGCCTCGGAGCGGTCATGGTGCCCCTGAACACCCGCCTGGCGCGCCCCGAGATCGCCTGGCTGGTGGCCGACTCCGAAGCCGGGCTGGTCATCTGCAACGAGGCGACGGGGGAGACGGCGGGTGCCCTCGCGCAGGACCTTCCGGGGGTGCAGAGCCTGAGCCTCGAGCGCCTGGCTGGAGGCCCCGAGGCCGATGTGGCGTTGCGCGACCGCATCGACCTGGCGGCGGTCCAGGGCATCATTTATACTTCGGCGACGACGGGCCGCCCGAAGGGCGTCCTGCTGACCCACGGCAACCACTGGTGGAATGCCGTCGGCTCGGCTATCAACCTCGGCCTGCACCGGGACGACTGCTGGCTGGCGGTCTTGCCCTTCTACCACGTCGGCGGCCTGGCGGTTCTCTGGCGCAGCGTGATCTACGGCATCCCGGTCGTGGTGCACGAGGCCTTCGACCCTGACGCGGTCAACCGCGCAATCGACACCGGAGGCGTGACGCTGATCTCGGTCGTCGGCACGATGCTGCGGCGCATGCTCGACGCGCGCGCGCTGCGGCCATTTCCGCGCGACCTGCGGTGCGTGCTGCTGGGCGGCGGCCCTGTGCCGCGGTCGCTGCTGGAACGCTGCGTGGAAGGCGGCGTGCCGGTGGCGACAACCTACGGGCTCACGGAGGCCGCCTCCCAGGTGGCCACGCTCCTACCGGACGAGTTTCTCCGGAAACTCGGCTCTGCCGGCAGGACGCTGTTCCCGGCCGAAGTGCGCATCGATGCCCCCGGCGGTGGTGCGCCTGCCGGTGAGATCGGCGAGATCCTGGTCCGCGGGCCGATCGTGATGCTCGGGTACGCGGGCCGGCCCGAAGAGACCGCCAGTGCGCTGCGCGACGGCTGGCTGCACACCGGCGATCTCGGCTCCCTCGATCCGGAAGGGTACCTGTACGTCGTGGACCGGCGGGAAGACCTCATCATCTCCGGCGGAGAGAACGTGTACCCCACCGAGGTGGAGAACGTCCTATGCGAGCACCCGGCGGTGGCCGACGCGGGGGTGATCGGACTCCCCGATGCACAGTGGGGGCAGATCGTGGCGGCCGCAGTCCGGCTGCGGCCCGGCGCGCGGGCAGACGAGGAGGACCTCAAAGCCTTCTGCGCCGAGCGCCTGGCGCGGTTCAAGGTCCCCCGGCGCATCTGGTTTGTGGATGACCTGCCACGCACGACCGGAGGCAAGATCGTCCGCCGCTCGATCCTGGAGTCGGCAGCATGGGCGAGCCAGGAACGGGCATGATCCCGCCGGACGCGCGCCGCCGGTGGGTGCGCGATGCCTTCCACACCATCGCCGACCGGTACGATCTGCTGAACCACATCCTCAGCGGCGGCGTCCACGTCCTGTGGAAACGCGCCGCCGTCAGGGCCGCCGCGCTGCGGCCGGGGGATGTCGCGCTGGACGCCTGCTGCGGGACCGGCGACATGGTGATCGGCATGGCCCGCGTGGTCGGCCGAGGCGGGCGCGCGGTCGGTGTGGACTTCGCCCCGGGCATGCTTGCGGGCGCGGCGCGCCGGCTCGCCCGGAGCGGCCTGGCGTCCACGGTCAGCCTGATCTGCGCCGATGCCGAGGCCCTGCCGGTAAGGGACGGGACGCTGCACGCCGCGACATTCGCGTTCGGCCTCCGCAACGTCCCGCGCCCGCCGCAGGCGCTGGCCGAGGTCTACCGGGCGTTGCGCCCCGGAGGCCGCCTGGTCGTGCTGGAGTTCGGCCGGCCGCGCTCCCGGTGGCTGCGGGCGGTCTACGACCTCTACTCGAGGACGGTCATCCCACGTCTGGGCGGGTGGCTCTCGGGCCGGCGCGACGCCTACCAGTACCTGCACGACTCCATCCGGCAGTGGGCCGATCCCGAGAGCCTGGCGGATCTCATCCGGCAGGCCGCGTTCACAGATGTGCGCTACCGGCTCCTGACGGGCGGCATCGCGGTCCTGCACGTGGCGGTGAAACCTGGCGCGCCCGCCGTCGTCCAGTTCGCCGTCGGCACTGTGACCCTTGAGGGAGTCAGCCCCTCCCCGCGCTGCGTCGTCCCTTCGCGTGATCCCCAGACGGGGGGAGAGGATCCCGGATTCCAGCGCCACTTCGCGCGGCAACGCGAGGCGACAATGCCCGCGTGGGCGCCCCGGGCGCGCTTCGACCACTTCTACCGGCTGTGCGTCAACACGCAGGCCGCCCGCTCGGAAGCTGGAAAGGCGCTCCGGGTCGGAGACGACGTCAGGATCCTTGGACATCCGATGGGCTCACTCATCGACCGATG
>JACQHU010000118.1 GCA_016198805.1 Armatimonadota bacterium | reverse complement strand
CTGCTGCCGCTCCTGGGGTCGCAGGCCGCTCTCCAGCGCGGCCAGCCGCGCCTCGGCCGCCGCCGCCGCAGCTTCGGCCTGGGCCAGCTCCGCCCGCTGCTCGGTGGCGTCCAGTTCGACGAGCGGCTGGCCCGCGGTCACGCGGGCGCCGTCCTTCACGTAGACACGGATGACGCGCCCGCCGATCGTCGGAAAGATCTCTGCCAGACGAGCCGACGTCACCGTGCCGCTGACCTCCACTGTGCGGGCCACGGTTCCGGTCTGGGCCATCGCCACCTCGACGGGCACGAGCGCCGGCGTCGTCTCGACGGGCGCCGCGGGGGTCCTGCGCCCGCGCATGGTCGTGACCGCGGCGCCGATCACGACGATCAGGAGAACGACGATCCACCAGCGACGCATGTGCTCAGACTCCTCTCAAACGCCACGCCATCCGTCAGCGCTGCCGCCCATGGGGTCGTGGGGCATTTGACCGTCAGGAAGACCGCGGGAGGATGCCGTTGAGCATCAGGTCGACCACGTGCCGCTTCCGGGCTTCGAGGAACGCCGGGGTGCGTTGGTCGGCACCCAGCCACCGCACCAAGGTCTCGGCATGCGCGAAGGGAAACCAGCAGAGCCCCATAGCGCTGATCAACAGATGGGTGGGATCAACAGGCCGGAAGTGGCCCTGCGCCAGTGCCGCTCTGGAGACCGCCAGAGCCTCCTCCAGGCCGGCCAGGTGTGCCGGCACCTTCCCCAGGAAGCGCCCGCCGCCCAGCGTCTCCCATTCGACCAGCCGCACGAAGGTGGGGCGGGAGGCCAGGAAGTCGACGTAGGCGTTGATGCCCTCCCGCAGCAGGGCCTCAGGGCTCCCACCTGTGGCTGCCGCGCGCTCCTGCGCCTGCCCCAGGATGCTGCGCGCCGCGGAGAACACGCGGTCCAGCACCGCCCGGTAGAGCCGCTCCTTAGAACCGAAGAAGTACCCGGGGGTGCCGCGCGAGACGCCGGCCCGCCGGCCGACTTCTTCCAGGCTGGTCGCCTGGTACCCCCGTTCCGCGAAGAGGGCCTCGGCCGTGTCCAAAATCGCGGTCCGGCTCCCCTCGGGATCGCGGGGGCGCACCTTCCTCCTCTTGACTCTGACCTTCAGCACGGGAAGACCGCTCCTGCTCTTGACTCTGACCTTCAGCACGGGAACGCCGCTCCCGTGAGAATACTTGCTTGCCGTACAGTAAGTTACGCTGAAGCAGGGGTGCCGTCAATGCACCGCCGCTTCGCTGGGGGGCCGCGTCTAGCCCTGGAGCCGCCTGCGGCGGATGTCTTCGTCCATCGCCACTCGCAGGCGCGCGTGGATCGTGATGGCCAGGTCCCGCACCGTTCCGGCGCCAGAGGACACGTCCGCGGCCGTCAGGCGCAGGATCGGCCAGCCGCGGGCGAAGATGCCCCATCCGCCCTGGGTCTCCCTGACCGTCAGTTCATAGGGCTCGAGATCCGCATCGAAGAGCCGGTCGAGCAGGTCGGCGGCCTCCTTGATGCGCGGGGAATCCGGGAGCCGCACGATCGAGCGGTTGTTCACCAGGATCTCCGCGAAGGCCACCGCGCCCTCGGTACTTTCCCGTACGGTCAGGACCAGGTAGTTGGCCGGCGCCCGCCGGCTGATGGGAATCTGCCGGGCCCGCAGTTCGGCTTCCACGTACTGGACCCGTTCAAGGGTCTTGGGGTGGTCGGCGAAGGCCCCAGGGTCCGGCCGCGGGTTGAGCATCTCCATGCGGTACAGCCGCTCCAGCACGGTCAGCACGCCTACGGGGCTGTAGCGCGTCCGTGTCAGGTAAGTGATGGACG
>JACQHU010000114.1 GCA_016198805.1 Armatimonadota bacterium | reverse complement strand
GAGTGACATTTTCACCGAACAGATAGGGGGACAAAATCACTGAACGCCGACAGCCCCCGCGCCAAATTTCTTCCGGTTTCTTTCGATGTCGGACGGCGGGCTGCCGCCCCGAACTCGTTGCGGAACGAGTTCAGTCACGTGATCTCGCTCAGCAGGCATAGATCCCAGGATATCTCATGATGGGCTCACCCTGGGTCGGATTTATGGGACACTGCGACTAGCTGTTGGGCATGACGGGAGGAGCAGGCGCTCAATTGGGCCGGCGCGTCGACGTGTACGTGCCCGGCTGCCCACCATGGCCCGAGGCGCTCTACGAAGGCCTGCTGAAACTGCAGGACAAGATCACGGTGGAACCGTTCCTACGGCGTCGCATCGAGCAAGTCAGGGCGGGCCTTCGCGGCTTCTGACGGCACGATCAGGCGTACGGCGCGCTCGAAGAAGAAGTAATCCCAAGCCCAGTTGATCAACACAAGCAGACGGTTCCGGAAGCCGATGAGGTTGAACAGGTGTACGCTCAACCAGAGCACCCAGGCGGAGAAACCGGTGAACGCGCGGCCCCGAAACTCCGCGACCGCGGCGTTCCGTCCGATGGCCACCATCGTGCCACGGTCTCGGTAGCGGAACGGCACGGGAGTGGCGCCCCGCACCTGCCGGAGGATATTCTGCGCCGCCGCCTCGCCCTGCTGAATGGCCACGGGGGCGATCATGGGTAGCGGATGGCTCTCGGCCTCCACATTCGCCAGATCCCCGACCACGTAGACCTCCGCGTACCCCGGCGACTGAAGCGAGGGCCGGACAGTCACCCGGCCACCACGGCCGGCGGGCAGGCCCCATGCCTGGGCCAGCGGGTCGCCACGTACCCCGGCGGTCCACACAACCGTCTCGGTGAGGACGACGGCCCCGTCGCGCAGGTGCAACGAGTCGGCGGTGACGCGGGTGACGGGCGACTGCAGCAAGACCTGAACGCCCATGCTGCGCAGCCGGCTCAAGGCATAGTCACGCAGGCGTTGAGGGAGGCCCGGCAGCAGGCTGTCCAGGGCTTCTACGAGCACGACCCGAATCTCGCGGATGTCGAGGGAGGGATAGTCCTTCGTCAGCGGGCCATGGATCAACTCGGCCAGGGCACCCGCGAACTCGACGCCCGTCGGGCCGCCCCCCACAATGGCAAACGCGAGCGCCCGGCGGCGCCGGACGGTATCTGGTTCGTGCACCGCGCGCTCAAAGCAGGTCAGGATATGGCTGCGGAGGTCGACGCCGTGGTCCAGCGTCTTCAAGGGAAACGCGTGCTCTGCCGCGCCGGGAACACCATAGAAGTGGGTGATGCTCCCCAGCGCCACGACGAGGAAATCGTACGGGACTGCGCGGTCGGCGACCTCTACCCGTCGGGCGGCGAGATCGATGTGCCGGACTTCTGCCATGAGGAACTGCGCGTTGGGCATGGTGCGGAGAACGCTGCGCACCGGGTAGGCGATCTCCTCTGGCTCCAGTTCTGCGGCAGCGACCTGGTACAGCAGCGGCAGGAAGGTGTGGTAATTTTGGCGATCGATCAGCAGGACATCCACGGGAACCTGCGCCAGCCGGCGTAACGCCCATAGCCCGGCGAAGCCAGCTCCCAGGATCACGACACACGGTCGCAAATCGAAGCTCGACTCTCCTAGGCCTTCATCGCCTGGCTCCACAGCCTGGCGATGTAGAGCACGTAGAGAGCCAAGGCAACCAGGCCGACGGTGGTGAGCACGGCCGCCAGCAATGCCATGACACGAACAAGCTTCATCCGCAATGTTCTCCTCCCCGGGTGCCGCCCATGGCGTGTCCCGGTCACTCCTAGTCTGCCCGACCGCCGGGCTGTGCGCCATCGGGCGCACGACGGATTCCCCCTCGGGTCTGGAGCCATGAGCGGATCAGATCCATGAGCGTGGGAATCGTCCGCTCCTCGAGTTCGTAAGAGACCCGGACCGCGGGCCGCTCCAGACGCAGCAGTCGGCGAAGGTCGATGGGGGTCCCGATGACGATCACCTCCGCGTCGGCGCGACGCAGCGTCTCCTCGAGTTCGTGCAGCTGCGCCTGTCCGTATCCCATGGCCGGCAGCACCTGCTCTAGATGCGGGTAGGCCCGGAACGTCTCGCGGATCGACCCCACGGCAAACGGCCGTGGATCGACCACCCGGGCGCCGTGGCGCTTTGCGGCCAGGTAGCCCGCGCCGTAGGGCATCTCCCCGTGGGTGACCGTCGGCCCGTCCTCGACCACAATGGCCCGCCGGCCGGCCAGCAGCCCCGGCTGGTCCACTGTGATCGGCGACGCCGCCTCGATGATGATGGCCGTCGGGTTGACGCCGGCGATGTTGCGCCGGACGGTTTCCACATCCTCAGGATCTGCCGTGTCCACCTTGTTGATGAGGACGACGTCGGCCATCCGGAGGTTCGTCTCGCCGGGATGATAGCGGAGTTCATGCCCGGGCCGGTGAGGATCGGCCACCACGATGTGCCGGTCGGGCCGGATGAAGGGGAAGTCGTTGTTGCCGCCGTCCCAGACGATGATGTCGGCTTCCTGCTCCGCCTGCCGGAGTACGGCGGTGTAGTCGACGCCGGCATACACGACCGTGCCGCGGGCCAGGTGGGGTTCGTACTCCTCGCGTTCCTCCACCGTCACGCCGGCCCGGTCCAGGTCGGCAAACACCGCGAACCGCTGCACCGCCTGGCGGGCCAGGTCGCCGTAGGCCATGGGGTGACGGATCACGACGACGCGGCGTCCCAGGTCGCGCAGGATGCCGGCGATGCGGCGGGCGGTCTGGCTCTTTCCGCTGCCGGTGCGCACGGCGCCGATGGAGATGACCGGCACGTTCGCGAGCAGCATGGTCTCTGTGGGCCCCAGCAGGCGGAAGCCGGCCCCGGCGGCCAGGGCCTGCGAGGCCAGGTGCATGACGTGCTCGTGGGAGACGTCGCTGTAGGCGAAGACCACCTGGTCGACATCCTCCCGGCGGATCAGATCGGTCAGGACGTCTTCGGCGACGATGGGGATGCCGTCCGGATAGCGCGGTCCGGCCAGCGATGGCGGGTAGACGCGTCCTTGGATGTCCGGGATCTGCGTCGCCGTGAAGGCCACCACGCGGTATTCGGGGAGTTCACGAAAGTAGACGTTGAAGTTGTGAAAGTCGCGCCCGCCGGCGCCGAGGATGACGACGCGCGTCACAGCACCGGTGTGATGAGCCACTGCTCGGCCCTGGCGATGTACTGCGCCGGGTCGGGATCGAGCGCGGCGCGTTCGGCTGACGCGTAGTACGCCTTCTCCTGCGCCGCCCAGTCCGGGCCGTCGCGCGAGACGATCCAGACGAACTCGCTGCGCTCCCGGATGACCCACGCCGCATCGACGCGAAAGCCGAACTTCGCGCGCAGGGGCACCACGCCTTTCCGCCAGGCGTCCACGAAGTGGTCAAGCTTCCCCCTGTTGATCGTGTAGATTCGCAGCTGGGTCGGCATGGTCAGGCTCCTGCGGTCCGGCTCAACAACGGCCGGGGCCTAGAGTTTGTATCCGATCTTGCGCAGGAACTCTTTCCGCCAGGCGATATCCTCCGGTCCTTCGACCCCCAGCGGCGTTCCACCGTCGATCACGCCCAGGATGCCCCGTCCCAGTTCGGTCTCGGCGACCACCACCTGGACCGGGTTGGCCGTGGCGCAGAAGAACCGGACGATCTCAGGGACGGTCCTGAGCACGGGGAGCACGTTGATCGGGTAATAGCCGGATCCCAGGCACAGCACGAAAGAGTGGCCGGCGCCGATGTCCAGCGCGAATTTCTGGGCCAGATCGATCATGGTCTGATCCGTCCCGGTCCAGCGGATGAGCCGCTTCCCCGACGACTCACAGAAGGCGAAGCCGAATGTGATACCGGGGACGGCGGTGACCAGCGCCTCGTGGACGTCCTCGACGGTCTTGATGAAGTGGCTCTGCCCGATGACGATGTTGATCTCGGCCGGTTTCTCGACGCTTACCACCTTGAGTTCCATATCACGCCTCCAGCACGTCATGCCTCCAACGACATGGTCCTGCGACGGCATGACCGGGATCCGCAGGAAGGCATGGGCGTCGCCTATCGCTTGCCGGTTCGATAGTATCGCCAGGCGATCGACCCCGTGGCGCCCTGCAGCCCCAGGCGCGTGTTGCCCAGCGTGTTGCGCACCACCGGCTGCGTCTTGGGGGTCGTGAAGTACATCACCGGGACGATGTCCGCGACGATCTCCTGCCAGCGGAAGTAGAGGGCCCGGCGCTTCTCCCGGTCCACTTCCCGGGCGACCTGCTCGAAGATCCGGTCGATCTCGGCCTCCCAGTCGGTGGCCGGTTTCGTCTGGCGGGGGTTCCAGTCGTGCAGCGTGCCCGAGGACAGCCAGTAGGTCCGCGCGGTGCCCGGCTCGATGTCGCCGGTGAGCCCGATGATGATCGCGTCCCACCTGAACGTGTTGTCGAGTTTGGCCACCAGGGTGGAAAACGCCTCGGGGGTGAGGATGGCCTTGATCCCGAGCTTCGTAAAATCCTGGCGAACAATGTTGGCGATGGCGATCCCGTCTGTGCTCTGCGCGCTGACCGCCAGCGTGAACTCCAGGACGTTGCCCCGGGCATCCCGGAGCAGGCCGTCGGCGCCCTTCCGATACCCGGCTTCCTCCAGCAGCCGCTGAGCCAGGGTGAGATCATAGGGGTATGTGCGGACGTTGGGATTGTAGTAGAGCCTGTTGGCGATGCTCACCGGACTCCAGGCCGGCGTGGCCCGGCCCGCGTACACCTGCCGGGCGATGGTTTCGCGGTCGATGGCATGATTGAGCGCGCGGCGGAACCGCACGTCCTGGAACCAGGTGAGCTTCGGCGGCCGGAGCCCCCGGGGATTCTGGTTGAAGACCAGATACTCGGACGAGAAGGTCTCCGGGCCGTCGTAGAT
>JACQHU010000120.1 GCA_016198805.1 Armatimonadota bacterium | reverse complement strand
TTTCACTCCCCTCCCGGGGTTCTTTTCACCTTTCCCTCACGGTACTCGTGCGCTATCGGTCGCCAAGGGTGTTTAGCCTTGGGAGGTGGTCCTCCCGGTTTCCCACGGGGTTCCTCGTGTCCCGTGGTACTCAGGAACACCGCCGAGGGAGTCTCCATCCTTTCGTCTACGGGGCTCTCACCCGCTGTGGCCGACCGTTCCAGGACCGTTCGACTAGGATAGAGATTGGTAACTCCCCGGCCGGATCGCGGTCCGGCCCGGCGATGCCCTGCAACCCCCCGGATGCAACGCCCGCGAGCTATCACGCATCCGAGGTTTGGGCTGTTCCCCGTTCGCTCGCCACTACTAGGGGAATCTCGTTTGATTTCCTTTCCTCCGGGTACTGAGATGTTTCAGTTCCCCGACTGGCCTTCCCGCACCTATGTATTCAGCACGGGATCGCGCGGTGTGACCCGCGCGGGGTTGCCCCATTCGGAGACGACCGGATCGAAGGTTGCTTAGCACCTCCCCGGTCCTTTCGCCGCCAACAGCGTCCTTCATCGGCCCTTGGCGCCAAGGCATCCACCGTGTGCCCGTAGTAGCTTGAGACCCGCTCTAGGAGCAGCTGTATAGAGCCTGGCAACACATCACCGTCTCGCCGATCATCGTGATCCGCGAGTCGGGATGTCTTCGTCCATCTTCACTTGTCAAGGTGCGCCCCGTCGCGGTTCGCGCGCCGGATCCCGCCGGGGCCAGCCTGCGGGAACATTGAGGCGGCATGTTCCGAGCGTCGGGTGCGTTGTCAGGTAAGTTTTGCTCGGGGCCTGGGCACAAAAAAGAGGGGATGAGCTTGATCCCCTCCGGGACGCTCATCGGGTTTGCCGTATGCAGTTTAACCGCTCAACTGCACCCTCGGCTCCAGCACCCAATCCCTCCAGTCGTCCAAGCCACTGCTTATTATAGAAGCCCCCCTTGGGTTGTCAACACCCGCTCTCCCTGCCTTCGCGCGCTGCCGGTGAGAGCCGGCAAGAGTCACACCCGGCCGCCCGCTTGACCCTGGAGGCCTCCAGCCTCTCAGACGACCAGGCAGGTCAGCGTGTCGGCGACGCCGGCCGTGCGCTGGATCTTCCCGATCACGGTGTCGCCCAGGGACGCCATATCGCCGGCCTCGGTCATGCAGATGATGTCGTAGGGACCGGTGACGACATGCACCTCCCGGACACCCTTGATCTTCCTGATGGCGATGGCGGCCTTGCGGGCCTGCCCTGGCTGAGATTTGCAGAGCACGTAGGCCGAAACCATGATTCACACCCCCAGTGAGATGTGTGGAAACTCTTCCCCGGTGAGGGGGCGCATCTCCTGCCGATCCGGGCGCCATCGAATGGCACCGCGGCCCACGCGCTCCCGCCGGGATCGGGGTCTGCGGGGCCGTCTTCCTCAGCCGGGAAGGAGTTCCCGCAGCGCCTCCGCGTAGACGTCGAAGTCGGCCTCCGAGAACAGGACGAAGTGGACTTCCTCGAGCGATGTCCCTCTGATCCCCACCACGACGGCCCGCAACGCCACCCGGGCGGCCTGGGCCACCGGATAGCCGTACACGCCTGTGCTGATCGACGGGAAGGCGATGGTGCGCACCCCGTGCTCCGCCGCCAGCGTCAGACTCACCCGGTACGCCGAGGCGAGCAGATCGGCTTCGCCATGACGGCCACCCTGCCAGACCGGGCCCACGGCGTGGATGACGTGGCGGGCGCGCAGCCGGCCCGCGCCGGTGATGACCGCTGAGCCCGTGGGACACCCGCCGCGGTCGGCCCGAATGGCGGCGCACTCCTCCTCGATCGCCGGGCCGCCGGCCCGGCGGATCGCCCCATCGACGCCGCCTCCGCCGATCAGCCGGCTGTTGGCGGCGTTGACGATGGCATCCACCTCCTGGGTGGTGATGTCCCCCTGGACCAGCACCAGGCGGCAGCCGTCGATCGTCCGGGTCACGGGGGCCCGCATCGTCATCCCCCTGCCTGACCCAGCGCGAGGACCTCGGTAACCAGACGGTAGTCGGTCGGTTCATCGACATCCAGCGAGACCTGCGCGTACGGAATGGGCACCGGGATAATGCCGAGCCCGAACCGCCTGGAGGCGATGGCGGCCATCTGCCGCATGGTCAGCAGATGCAAGAAGTACACCCCGAACACGAACGCCAGGCCCACCAGGGGCCCGAAGGCCAGCGCCGACGAAATCCTCCCTTTGCGGCCGGCGTAAATGGCGTTGATGCGCGCCATCGCTACCCGGTTGTCCAGCAGCCCCGGCTGGAGCAGCATCAGGTTGCCGTGGCAGAAGGTGCCGTCGCGGAAGCGGACCATCAGCTTCTCGGTGAGGGCGAAGGGGCCGGTGAAATCTTCCCGGGGCACCACCGAGACGAAGATGTTCTCCTTGTACCTGACGGGGATGGCCGCGCAGGCCTGGAGGAAGGCATCGACCATGGTGCCAGTGAGCAGCGACAGGTCGGCGGTCGCCCCCAGGACCAGCGGACGGTCGCGCAGGGCCTTCAAGCCCGCGACGACGCTGCCGAAGAGCGTCTCGCCCGACGGCACGATGGTAATGGACTCGTCGGCCACGGCCGCGGCCAGCGCGTCCCGCTGGCCCACCACGCAGACGTCGCCGATGTACCGGGACGCCCGCAGCGCCGCCAGCGGGTACCGGATCGCCGGACGGCCGTTGATCTGCACTAGCGCCTTATAGCCGGGCGTGTAGCCCTCATAGAGCGGAATGGTGTTGATCCCGCCGGCCATGACCATGGCGGTCACCCCTCCGGGCTCAATCTGCAATCCCGCTGCGATCGCGGCGCCTCCCCGCGCTGACGGGCCACCTCGGGCGCGGTTCGACGGCGGCCGGGCGTTCCCTTGCGAGGCAGGCTCCATCAGCCACCGCATCGGCGTATGCCGCGATCACGGGGGAAATCCGCCCCCACGGACCGAAATCGCCAGTAGTACCCTCACACAGGAACGCTACCCCTACTTCATCGGAGCGTGGGATGCAGCGGCGTATGGGGATCTTGCGGTGGCTTCGGCAGATCCGGCACGGCGTTTCGTACGTCAATGCTCTCCTGCAGGACCCCGTGGGGCCGGCTAACGTGGCCGAGGCTCGGGCGCGAGTGGCACGCCGGGCTCAAGTGTTGCTGGACATGGTCGAGCGCGCCATCTTCGCCATACCCGACAGTCCCTACCGGCCCCTCCTCGAGCCCGCGGGATACGACCTGGCGCGTATCCGAGCCATGGTCGACACCGGAGGCGTCGAGGCAACACTCGAGGCGCTCCACCGGGGCGGCGTGTATGTGTCCATCGAGGAGTTCAAGGGCATGCGGGAAGCCCTTCGAGGCGACCGGGTCTTCCGGTTCGACGAGCGGGCCTTTCGCAACCCTCTCGGCCAGGAGGGCCTGCTCGCCTGGTCGGGTGGGACGGGAGGCAGGTCGATCCCGACGCCCATCTCCCTGGCCAACCTCCGCAGGGGCACGGAGCATCTCGCCCTGGCGCTCACGGCCTACGGGCTGGAAGGGCGGCCCGTCGTCGTCTGGATGTCGCACTACCACGGTGCCAGCCTGTGGGCGGTCCTCGCACTCGCCGCGATGGGCAACACTCCGCCCGCGTGGTTCACACAATGGACTTCGAGGTCCGGCCTCGATCTGACGGCGGTGTACTACCGGGCGATCCAGATGGCCGCACGCCGCCACGGCGTGGCGCTGCCCCCACTGACGCAAGTCCCGGTGGGGGAGGAGCATCGCATTGTCACATGGCTGGGCGGCGGACTCCCCCGCGGCGGATGTGGTATCATCACCACCCCGAGTTCGGCCCTGCGTCTGGTGCTCGCCGCGAAGGAGGCCGGGACAGATCTGCCGCATGTGGCGTTCATCACGATTGGCGAACCACTGACGCCGGCCAAGCTGCGGGCGATACACGCCGTGGGCGCGCGAGCCTTCTCCTCGCTGGGATTCACGGAATTTGGCCGGGCGACGTATGGATGCGCGCATCCCCAGGCTCCCGACGACACCCACGTGTGCCTTGATGCCATTGCCGTTGTCACGCGCCGCCGACCGGTGGACCGCCTGGGCGCCGAGGTCGATGCGCTCCTGTTCACGTCCCTGCGTCCTGACGCCCGGAGGATCCTGTTGAATGTCGAGACCGGCGACTACGCCGGAATCCATTCCCGGCCGTGCGGGTGCCTGCTCGAGCAGGCAGGCTGGATGACTCATCTGTTCAATGTCCGCAGCTTCGAGAAGTTGAACGCGGAGGGCAGGCTCTTCTTCGGGTCTCACCTGATCACGCTGGTCGAGGAGGCGCTCCCCCAGCAATTCGGGGGGGCGCCCACAGACTATCAACTGGTGGAACAGGAGGACCGCAACGGGTTCACACGCTTGACCGTGCTGATACATCCTCGGCTGGGTCCTGTCGACGAGGAGGCGGTGCTGGCCTGCGTGGAGCGCACGCTCCGGGGCGCCGACGATACCGCCACCAGCATTTGGAAAGAGATGGGGACTGTTCAGGTGCATCGTGATGCGCCCAGGATGACGGCGGCGGGGAAGCTTGTGCCGCTGCGCCACCTTGGGCCGCAGGATACCGACCTGCAGGGCGCCTAACGGCTCTCCTGGCTCGGCGCGATCCCCACCGACGCCCTACGCGCCTGGACATCGTCCAGCACGTGGACCTCGTCGAAGCCTTCGTTCGGAATGCTCCGCAGCGCCTCCTGGAGCAGGCGGACCTGACGCTCGATGACCGGGCGGCCGACCCGGCGCTCCCGGCGCGTGTCATGGAGATAGCAGCGGTCCTCAGGGACATCGAAGACGATCAACACGACGGGCAGCCCATGCCGCCGGCTGATCTCCAGCAGCGTCCGCCGGGCCTCACGCCGCAGCGCCGTGCTGTCGGCCACCGCCAGGCGGCGATAGTGCAGCCGGCGGTCGATGATGGTGTGGAAGAGGTCGAAGGCCTCGCGCGAGACGGCCAGGTTCCGTTCGTCGTCGGCCAGCATGGCCCGGCAGCGGTCCGAGGACACGATGGCGGTGGCTGGAAAGTGGCGGGCGGCGAAGGTGCTCTTGCCACTGGCGGCCGGGCCGCAGAGCACAACCAGAGAGGGGTTCGGGATACGCAGGCGCACGGGACTGCCTCCACGATTTGGCGACGGATCGGGCCGAGTCCTGTTCGTCTGGCCGCGCGGTTGCTGAGGGGGTTAACGCGTCGTCGCGGCCGTCCGATGGCAGGACTTGTCAGACGCGTTGCGAACATTGCCCGCACGAAAGGAGCCGCCGATGATCAAACTCACCGACGCGGGGACGCGTGTCACCCTGGGGACCATCACTGAAGCGCAACTGCGACAACTAATCGAGACGCTGGAAGAGGAGAGCCAGGAGGACCAGGACTACTACATCAACCAGGCGACGATCGCTCTGCTTGAGGAACGCGGCGCCGACGCATCACTGGTCGACCTGGTCCGCCGGGCCCTGGGCGAACGCGAGGAGATGGACATCCTCTGGGAACCGGTCTGATCCAGGTGCTCACCGCGCTCAGGCAGATCCGGGCGAGTACCGTGCTGGCCGCCGCGGCAGGGGCCGGCGGCGCGGCCGTGCTCCGTACCGTCGTCGAAACGCCTGGCAGCATCAATTACCGCATCCTGGCCCTCTCGGTTCCCGTCGGCGTCGGCCTCAGCTACGCGCTTGAACGCGCCTATGTGCACCGCCGCGTCGCCGGCGGGATTCAGGCCCCACGCAAGGCCCATTTCGGCAGGTGGCAGTGGACCGTGACCGGGATCACCGTCGGGCTGGCAATGCTGGAGCAGGTAGGTACGGAAGTCATTCAGATTATCTCCACGAACGAGTACGCCCTGACGAACTGGATCATGATCGCGATACTGGCTGGCCTGCTCACGTTCCTCTGGATGGCGGGAGCCCCGCGGCGTACGCTCCGGGAAATGGCGGTCTCGTGCGCGATCGCCGGATGGATCGGGGGCAGTGTGGTCCCACCTGTCATCACCAGGATCGTCCTTGGACCGCGGTCCCCGATGAGGATGGAATGGGTTCCTGCCTTCTTCTGGGCGCTTTCAGGGGTGTGTGGAGGCCTGGGGTTCTCCCTCGCCTGGCGGAGGCGCGTCCCGCCGCTCACGTTCGCGGCCATCGTGGTGGGCGCGTTGATCGTGGCCGACCAGGTACTGGACGTGGCCCTGGCGCGGGTCCCCAGCGCGTTCAAGCCCACGGGATTCCCGTGGGCGATCTGGGTGCCCATCGGGTGGGGCCTGGGTCTGTTCCTCTACCCGCCTTCTGTCCCCGCCGACGCGACCACCGACGCGCCGGCGCCGACGGAACCTGGCGAACAGTCTCAGACTCAGACCCCGGCGGGGTAGGCTCTGCTTCCGATCGGCCCTGAGACCGTTACGAGGATTTGGCGCGAGAAAACCGCAGACCGGCCCAGGTCGCGTCGATGGCGCAGACTTTGAAGTCGACCAGCCCTGCTGCCAGGCCAACCTCGCGCACGTCGTTCTGCGAAAGATCGCTAGTCACCTCGGAGGCTTTCTTCGGCCACGCGATCCACAGGCCGCCCATTCCGGCATGCGGGACCATCCGGCTCATCCGCCGCTCCAGAGCCCATCGAGATCTGGCGAACCAGATCGTCCCCGGAGCGTCGCCGCCCTGGCCTCGGCCTCAGCGACGTTCCAGTGGATCAGACGGATGCGACCCACGCGCCCGATCAAACCTCGGGCGTAGTGTCACCCGGGTCAGTGGGCCGAGGAGGCTTATGGCGATCCGGATCATCAGGTTTCTTACAATGATACTGCGCGAAGGTATAGCAGTTCAGTCGGATTTGGCCGTTCTGGACGTTTTGAACCGCTTCCCAGCCGCGCCAGAGATGGGTCATGACCTGCACGCAGTCGTCAGGGCACTCCCACTCCGCCGCGTCGGGTGCCGGAGGGTTGGCGACGCAGGCGGCGACCGCCGCAGGGTTCGGCCACGCGGCCAGGATAACCTGGTTGTTCGCGACCGTGTACTCCATCTGACAGGGACAGAGGCCAAGCCCGCCAATCTTCCCGGGATTGAGATTGCCTCCTCTCCCGATCACCTTCCAGATGGGAAAGTTGACCAGCGGTTCGATTTCCGCGAACGGAGCACCCGAACGCACCAGGTATGGCGCCGCGAGGTGAAGCCGCCGGCGAAGCTCCGCAGCCGTTTTCCTTTGGATCCACCCGTACACGATCAACGCAAGCGACAACGCCAGGAGAAGCAAGAAGCCGATCAGCATCCCCAGCCTCCTTGGATGATGGGATCTTACTCCTTCGGCGTCATGTGTTCGGGCATCTGCACCGCCACCACTTCCCCGCGGGCGCAGACCTGCCCACCTGCTGACACCGTCGCCGCCACCACCACTTTCCGCCCCTTGACCTCTTTCACCTGACCGCGGACCTCCAGCGGCACCCCCATCGGGGTGGGCCGCAGGTAGTCGACGTGCAGCGACGCCGTGACGAACCGGAAGGCCGGTTCCGCGCCCAGCTCCCGGCCCGCCGCCCGGTAGGCCGCCGCTGCCGCCGCTCCCGTCCCGTGGCAGTCGATCAGCGATGCGATCAGGCCTCCGTACACGTATCCGGGAATGGCGGTATGGTACGGCCGGGGATGGAAGATGGCGACAGTCTCTTCTCCGTCCCAGTAACTCTTCAGCTGCAGGCCGTGCTCGTTGAGCCGGCCGCAGCCGTAGCAGTGGCTCAGTTCGTCCGGATAGAAGTCCTGGATTGGCTTCCTCTCCACACCGACCCTCCCCCGGTGCCATCGGTCACGGGGCCGGCACGCGCTGCCGCCGGCCCCATGGTGCTCCTGTGTCTTGCGCTGCCCAGTTACCGGTCGATCAAGCGGCAACCCTGAGGCCAGACGCCACCCTGGAAAGCCGCCGGTCGAGGGTCCACAGCGCTGCGCCCGCCAGCAGCGCAGACGCCAGGAGGTGCGCGTCGATCCAACCGAGGCCACGCCCGTACAGTTGTCGAGCCTCTATGAAGTCCAGAACTTCCTGGTGTTCGGCCACCGGAGCCTCTGGTAGGGCCTTTAACAGCCCCAGGATCTCCTGGCGATTGCGAATGCAGCCGCATGCCAGTGTGCATACCTGTCCAGTGCTCATTTCAGAGGCCGCGAGGCGGGGCTCTTCAGTCTGGCGAGATGCTGCTTGCGGAACTTGGCCACCTTCGGGGCGACGACCATCCGGCAGTACCCTTGCTCAGGGTTTCGCTGGAAGTATTCCTGGTGGTACTCCTCAGCCGGATAGAAGGCCTGGAACGGGGTGACCTCGGTGACGAGGCGGTTCCCCCAGAGGCGCGCCGCGGTGAGTTCCTTGATGACCTGCTCGGCCGTCGCCTTCTGCTCAGGCGTGTGGTAGAAGATGGCCGAGCGATACTGGGTTCCCACGTCCGCGCCCTGCCGGTTCAGGGTCGTGGGGTCGTGGATGGAGAAGAAGAGTTCCAAGATCTCCCGGAACGAGATGACCGACGGGTCGAAGGTGATCTGGACGACCTCGGCGTGGCCCGTCGTCCCGGTGCAGACCTGCTTGTACGTTGGGTGGGGCGCGCTGCCTCCGGAGTAGCCTGAGACGACGTCCTCCACTCCCCGCACCTGATCGAAGACCGCTTCCAGGCACCAGAAGCATCCGCCGGCCAGCGTCGCAACTTCCCTGCCGGACGAACCGCCGGCCTGCGCCTGCTGTGAACTCATTCTTTGCCTCCTGAGTGTCCGGCCTGATACCAGCAGTATACGCCGGCGGCGGAAAGGGTTCGAGCGGTCAGCGTGCGGTTCCACTGGCCGCGTGGCGGAGGAGGAACTCGAGGACGACGCCGGTGAAGGCCTCGGGCCGCATCCAGGGGAAGGCATGGCCGGCATCCGGCACGATGGCCAGTTCAGCGCCGGGGATCATCCGGTACATGGCGACGGCCTCATCAATCGATACCCAGCCGTCGCGGTCTCCCATCAGGATCAACGTCGGGACCTGGATCCTCGCGAAGTCCTCCGGCGCGTAGCCCGGCGGCGTGTGCCAGAGGACGGAGAGCTGCAGGAGCAGGGTCTTCCACCAGTCGGGACCGTACACCGCCGCGTGCGTCGCGGAGAGATCGACCAGGCGGCCCAGGGTCTGCCCGACGCGCTCGAAGTCGGCCTCGCCTGGGGCTGGCAGCCCGATCCGTCTGAGCGTGGCCTGCGTGTGCGCGGACGCGAAATCGTAGCCCGCGGCGCCGACGACCAGCGCCCGCACCAGGTGCGAGTAGCGCATCCCCAGCTCCAGGGCGATCTGCCCGCCGTCGCTGTAGCCGCAGACCAGGGGCCGGTCCAGGCCAAGGGCGCCGATGAGCCCGGCC
>JACQHU010000119.1 GCA_016198805.1 Armatimonadota bacterium | reverse complement strand
GCCCCAGGAGCAGATAGGTCAGGAACATGCCGGCGACATACGTGCCGCCGGCCTTCCAGAGGGCCGGCCGGGGGTCACCTGTCAGCGCCACGCTGGCCAGGATCACGGCCACAAACGACAGCAGCACGCTGAAGGCGCACGGATTGAGACCGTCGAGCAGACCGCCTGTGAGGACCGCGGGCAGGGTGAGTGAGCTCACCCGGTGACCTCAATGACCCCGCGCATGGTCGGGCTCTCTTTCCCACCGCAGCAGATGTCGCAGTAGAACTCGTACCGGCCGGCAGCCAGCCCATCAAACACCTGGCTGCGCTCGGATCGTGGCGGGACCCGCACGTCCACATCCAGGGTCTCGAGGCGGAACTGATGCCATCCTCCGCCGTCGGTGTGGAACTGGCTGTCCGGATTGACCAGGCGAACGGTGAAGGGCTGGCCGGCTGGAACGCGCAGGGTCTGGGGCTCGAAGCCAGCCATCGTCGTGACGATCTGGCGCTCCTCACCCGCTGACGCGGGCGCCGTCGGGGCGGGGGCACGCACGGCCCGGATCGGGCTCAGGACGAGAAGCGCCGCAAGGCCCAGCACAGCCAGCGCGGCCGCGGCGAAGAGCCCGATCTTGAGCCGCCGGAGCAAGACCTTCCGGCGCGCCTGGTGCCGCCGCTCTCGAACGACCAGTGAGCTGCGTTTGGGCATCCCCATCGCCTCCTCCGTGGTTAAGCCGACCGGGTGACCACGATTTCGTTCCCCTTGACGGTCACGCCGAACTCAGCCAGCGGCCGGGGCGGCGGGCCCGCGAGGACCTGTCCGCTCAAAGGGTCGTAGTGCCCATCGTGGCAGGCGCACCAGATGTGCCCGAAGTCCGGCCGGTACTGGACCGTGCAGGCCAGGTGCGTGCACACCGCGGTGAAGGCTTTGTACGTCCCCTGGGGCGTGTGCAGCAGAATGGCGGGCTTGTTCCCGAAGAGGAAGACCTTCCCAGAGTTCGGTTGGAGGTCGCCGACCTTGGCCGCCACGACGCTGCTGGCTGTGACCTCTTTGACTTTCGGCGGGATCAGATAACGCAGCAGCGGGTACAGAATCGTACCGGCCAGGGCGGCCAGGCCCAGGCCGAGCAGGTAGTCAGCCAGAGCCCGCCGTCTGAGCCGGAAGCCGCCTGGGTTGAGCGCAAACATGACCATCGCCTCCCCATCCCATGGTGTCCGGAACGGCGAAGGCGATGGTTAAGGAAAGCTTAATGCGCCAGGCCGCTCACGCTCTAAGCGGCTTTGCCAGCCTCCCGCGCGGCCATGGGCACGTAGTCGCGGCGATCCGGGCCGGCATACACCTGCCGCGGCCGGCTGATGCGCTGCTCCTTGTCCTCCAGCATCTCCTCCCACTGCGCCAGCCAGCCCGAGGTGCGCGGGATGGCGAACAACACCGGGAACATCTCCACGGGGAACCCCATCGCCTGGTAGATGATCCCCGAGTAGAAGTCGACGTTGGGGTACAGTCGCCGCGAGACGAAGTAGTCGTCCTGCAGGGCGATGCGCTCCAGCTCGAGGGCGATCTCCAGCAGCGGGTTGACCCCCGTCACCTCGAAGACCTCATCGGCCACCTGCTTGATGATCTGCGCCCGCGGGTCGTAGTTCTTGTAGACGCGGTGGCCGAACCCCATCAGCAGGACTTCGCCCTTCTTCACCCGCTCGATGTAGGCGGGCACCCGGTCCTTTGAGCCAATCTCGTTGAGCATGCGAAGGACCTGCTCGTTGGCGCCCCCGTGGAGCGGCCCGTACAGCGCCGCCGCCGCCCCCGCCAGGGCGGAGTACGGATCCGCATGCGAACTGCCGATCCCCCGCATGGCGTTGGTGCTGCAGTTCTGCTCGTGATCAGCGTGGAGGATGAACAGCACATCCAGGGCCCGCTCCAGCACCGGGTTCGGCGCGTACTTCAGTTCGGTGGTCTTGAAGAGCATGTTGAGCAGGTTGCCGGTGTAGGACAGGTCGTTGTCCGGGTAGGCATACGGCAGGCCGCGGCTGTGCCGGTAGGCGAAGGCGGCCAGGGTGGGCATCTTGGCCATCAGCCGGATGACCTGCTTGCGCCGCACCGCCGGGTCATGGATATCCTTGGCTTCGGGGTAGAACGTCGATAGCGCGCCGACGGTGCCGATCAACATCCCCATGGGATGGGCATCGTAGTGGAACCCGTCCAGGAATTTCTTGATGGACTCGTGGATCATGGTGTGGTGCGTGATTTCCCACATCCACGCGTCCAGCTGGCTGCGGGTGGGGAGCTCACCGTGCAGGATCAGGTAGCCCGTCTCCAGGTACGTGGACTGCTCGGCCAGCTGCTCGATCGGGTAGCCGCGGTAGCGGAGGATCCCCCGCTCGCCGTCGATATGGGTGATCGTGCTCCGGCACGACGCCGTGTTGCCGAACGACGGGTCGTAACTCATCAACCCGAAGTCGTCGTCTGAGACCTTGATCTGCTTCAGGTCGGCCGCCTTGATGGCCGCGCCGTAGGTGGGATAGGTGCCGTAGGAGATCGGAATCTCGTAGGACTTGCCGGTCCGGTTATCCGTGACCGTCAGCGTATCTTTGCCCATTGGGGCTTCCCTCCTTCACGCATATGACCGCATTCATTCTAGGAAGTGCGCGGAACGGGGTGGTATCGGGCTGGGGCCCTATCTTGGCTCCCGCCGCTGCCGGCCATCCGGCCCCCCAGATCCATTCTCCTCCATCCGATGAGAATACGGGCCGACGAGGATACGGCGGGTACCCGATACCGGTCCGGCGAATCCCTTCTTACAATCCTGACCATGAGCACCGATCTGCGCATGAGCACTGGGCGGGCCTCCGGCGCCGTGCACGCTGTCAGCGTCGAGCAGGCGCTCGCCGTGATCCTGCAGTCGGTCTCGCGACGGCCGACGGAAGAGGTGCCCCTGGCAGAAGCCGCCGGGCGCGTGCTGGCCGCCCCGATCGTCGCCGCTGAAGACCTCTGGCCTTTCGTGCGGGCGGCGATGGACGGTGTGGCGGTGCGGGCGGCGGACGTCGCCGGGGTCTCTTCCGACCGTTCGGTCAGACTGCGGGTCGCCGATGCGGTGCATGCGGGTCAGGCCCCCGCGCAGGTGCTGGCAGCCGGCACGGCCGTGCGGGTGGCGACGGGTGCGCCGGTTCCTCCGGGCGCCGACGCTGTGATTCCCCAGGAGGCGCTGCGGTGGGAGGGGGACAGCGTGCTGGTCAGCCATCCCGCCACGCCTGGCGCGAACATCTTCCCGGCCGGCGAGGACGTGCGGGCCGGCGAGCGTGTCCTGGAGCCGGGGGTGGTCCTGCGCGGCGGTCAGTTGAGCCTGCTGGCTGCCGTCGGATATGGCCGGGTCCCGGTAGTGCGGCGGCCGGCTGTGGCGATCCTGACCTGTGGCGATGAACTGATCGAGCCGGCCGACCCGCTGCGCCCCGGCCTGGTCCGCGAGAGCAACTCGCAGGCGCTGGCGGCCGAAGTGCGCGCCCTGGGCGCGGTGCCTCTCCTGCTCGGCATCGCGCGCGATGTCGAGGACGACCTGGGTGCCAGAATCCGCCGCGGTCTGGAGGCGGACGTCCTGATCACCTGCGGCGGCCTGTCGGTGGGCGAACGCGATCTCGTGCGACCGACCCTGCGGCGTGAAGGCGTGACGCTCGAGTTCGAGGGCGTGGCGATGAAACCCGGCGCGCCGGCGGCGTTCGGCCGTTTGGGGGGTAGGGCCATTTTCGCTCTTCCCGGCACACCGAGCGCCTGCCGGGTCGCCTTCGAGGTCCTGGTGGTCCCCGCGCTGCGGGCGATGCTGGGCCACGCAGAGACGACCAGGCCTGTGGTGACTGCGCGCCTGTCTGGGCCGCTGCAGGTCAGACCCGGCCGGCGCCGCTACCTGTGGGGCCAGGCGACGCTCGGGCCCGACGGCCTCGTCGTGACGCCGCAGCGGGTGCAGAGCACGGCGGCGCTGCGGTCGGCCAGCGATGCCAACGCGCTCATCGTGATCGATCCACAGGTGGGGGACCTGGCCCGTGGATCGGCCGTCCCGGTGATGCTGCTGTCGGACTCCCTGCCGGTGATATCGCCGCGCCGGCCGTTCGTGCTGGGCGTGGTGGGGCCCCGTGGTGCCGGGAAGACGACGCTGAT
>JACQHU010000116.1 GCA_016198805.1 Armatimonadota bacterium | reverse complement strand
GCGCGCAGGGCGCGCAAGCCGGCGGTGGTGTTGGATCGACCGAACCCCATGGGAGGTCTGACGGTCGACGGCCCGGTCCTTGAACCGCAGTTCCGCTCGTTCATCGGCCTGTACCCGATCCCGTATGTCTACGGGATGACCATCGGCGAGCTGGCGCTGCTGTACAACAACCAGTTCGGCATCGGGGCCGACCTCACCGTGATCCCCATGAAGGGCTGGGCCAGAGAGATGCGCTGGGAGCAAACGATGCTGCCCTGGGTGAACCCTTCGCCCGGGATCACCGGCCCCGAGGCCGTGTTTTCCTATGCCGCGACGGGCGCCATCGACGGCACCAACCTGTGGAACGGGGTGGCGACAGAATCTCGGTTCCAGGTCGTGCTCGCGCCCTGGATCGACGGCACCGATCTGGCCCTCCGGCTCAACCGGCACAACCTGCCCGGGGTCCGCTTCACGCCGTCGGCGCTCCCGCATCCTCGCACCGGCGAGGTCTGGCGTGGCGTGCGGCTGCATGTGACCGATCCGGCGCAGTTCCGCCCCTCGACCACGATCGTGTACATCCTGGCGGAGATCCGGCAGATCTACGGCAGCAGGCTGAAGTTCGCCCGTCCGCGGCGGGGGCCGTATCTGTTCGACCTGGTCTGGGGGACGAAGGACGTGCGTGTGGCGATCATGCGGGGCCAGCCGGCGCCAGCGATCGTGGCGCGATGGCAGCCCGCGCTGGAGCGATTCGGCAAGCTTCGCGCAGCATATCTCCTCTATCGCTGACGGCCGACAGCGAGCCTCTCTGCCAGCATCAGGGCCTGCTGCATCGGTCCAGGATCGGCGATGCCCTTCCCGGCGATGTCGAACGCCGTGCCATGCGACGGCGTGGCAAGCACAAATGGATAGCCGACGCCGATCGAGACCCCGCGGTCGAATCCCAGGAGTTTGGTGGCGATCTGCGCCTGATCGTGATACATGGCCACCACCGCATCGAAAGCGCCCGCGCGCGCCAGGCGGAAGACGTGGTCGGCGGGGTGCGGGCCCGACGCGTCGATGCCTTCACCCAGCGCCGCCCCGATCGCCGGCCCGATCACCCGCACCTCCTCGTCGCCCACCAGGCCGCCTTCGCCCGCGTGCGGATTCAGGGCGGCCACGCCGATCCGCGGCGTGGGGGTTTCGCGCCCCGTGGCGACGCGATGGGCCATGCGGATCGTCTGCAGCACCCGCCCGGTCGTCAGGCAGGCCGGGACATCTTTCAGCGGGACGTGCGATGTCACCCGGGTCACCCACAGCAGGTCGCCCGGGGCGCGGCCCGCCGGATGCGGAATCACGTTGACCTCATCGTGCTCCGCCACACCGGCCAGGGAGGCAGTTAACGCATACTCGTCGCGGACCGGATATCCCGCGCGCATGATGGCCTGCTTGTTGAGCGGCGCGAAGACCACGGCCTCTGCTGCTCCGGCAAGGGCCAGCCGCACCGCCCGCTCGAGCCACAGCGCCGCGGCCCGGCCGGCCGACGGGCTGACTTCCCCCCGGATCCATGAGCGATCTGGGGGCGGCACATCAAGAAAGGGAATCCCTTCCGGGGTCACTGCGCCGGGGCGTTCGGCCGGGCGCACGGGACAGGCGAGACCCCCCACCTGCTGAGCCTCTCGCCAGACGGCCGCGTCACCGATGAGCAGCACCTCTGAAGAGATGGCGGCAGAGGCCAGGGCTTTGCCCAGGACCTCGGGACCGATCCCGGTTGGGTCTCCCATCGCGATGGCCAGCCTCGGCACGATCTTCCCTCCGGCAGGAATGACGTTTGAGTCGTCTAACCATCTGATGGTATATTGTATACCAATCCGCGCGTTCCAGGTCGGTACTTCGAGGGCCCGTCAGAAAGGCGGTTCGCATGATGGATCGGGGGGCGGCCATCGAGATCCGCGACGTCTTCAAGGTCTTCGTGGCCAGAGGCGACCGGCACCAGCGACGCGCGTTCCTGGCGCTGCGGGACGTCAGCCTGACAATCCCGTCCGGCCGGTTCGTCAGTTTCGTAGGCCCCTCGGGCTGCGGGAAGTCCACCCTCCTCAACATGATGGCCGGACTGGTCCGTCCGACCGATGGCGAAGTGCAGTATAAGGGTCTGTCGGTCGACGGGATCAACACCGACGTCGGGTACATCACCCAGGACGACAACCTGCTCCCGTGGCGCACGCTCCAGGAAAACGTCGAGGTGGCGCTCGAATTTCGCGGCGTGCCGGCAGACCAGCGCCGGGAGCGGGCGGCCAGGTACATCGCGATGGTCGGCCTGAGCGGCTTCGAGCACCACTACCCCCATGAACTGTCAGGAGGCATGCGGAAGCGCACCGCGCTGATCCGCACGTTGATCTACGAACCCTCGGTCGTCCTGATGGACGAGCCCTTCGGACCGCTCGACGCGCAGACGCGGGTGATTCTCCAGGACGAACTGCTGCGGCTGTGGGAGGGCTCGGGCAAGACCATAGTCTTCGTCACCCACGATCTGGTGGAGGCGATCGCCCTCTCCGATGAGATCGCCCTGTTCAGCCGCGCGCCGGGGACCATCAAGCGCGTGTATCAGGTGCCGCTGGGCCGGCCCCGGGACGTCTTCCACATCCACGCGGATCCCGGGTTCCCGGAGTTTTACGACCGGCTGTGGCGTGACCTCAAGGAAGAGATCGTGGACGTGGTGCTGGAGGCGACATGACGATGGATGCCCTCGAGATGGCGACCGGCACCTTCGGTGCAGTGGAAGAGCGCGGCAAGCGGCTCTTGCAGCGCGTGGAATCCGAGGAGCGGGCGCAGCAGCGGATCGAGCAGCGCAACACGACCCTGGGCCGGCTGGCCTTTGGCGCCGCCATGCTCCTGGCCTGGGAACTGGCCTCGGGCCGTCTCCTGGATCAGTTCTTCGTCAGCAAGCCCAGCCACATTGCCGCGGCACTGTGGGCGATGCTGATCAAGGAGGCGCTCCTCTACCACCTGCGGTACACGGTCACCGAAGCCCTCGTCGGCTATGCAATCGGCGCCGGCGCCGGCCTGGTGCTGGGGTTTGCGCTGGCACGGTCGAACTTCGTCTACCGGATCGTCGAGCCGTTCATCGTGGCGTTCTACGGCATCCCCCGCATCGCCCTGGCGCCGCTGTTCATCCTCTGGTTCGGCATCGGCATCACGTCGAAGATCGCCGTCGCGGCCGTCATGGTGTTCTTCATCGTGTTCATCAACACCATCGCGGGCATCCGATCGGCGCCGGTCCAATTCCTGCAGGTCGCGCGCGTCATGGGGGCATCCGAGTGGGACCTGGTGCGCAAGGTGATCTTTCCCGCCGCCACGCCGTTCATTATCGCCGCCCTGCAGATCACCGTGCCGCAGGCGATGATCGGCGCCATCGTCGGCGAGTTCATCTCCAGCAACCGCGGGGTGGGGCACCTGATCAGCCGCGCCGCGGGGTTCCTCGACACCCCGGGACTGTTCGCGGGGATCTTCGCGCTGCTGGTCGTCGTCCTGCTGATGAATCAGGGCATCACCACGCTCGGCAATCACCTCATGCGCTGGAATCCCAAGCACGGCACCGTTCGTGACGTTCCATGATCACGCACGCGAGAGGGGTGAGGAGGATGGGAGGCTGGAAACGTTCGGTCGTGGGGATCCTGGTGGTCGCCATGCTCGTCGCGGCTCTCGTGGGCGCGGCGTCCGGGCAGGCGCAGCGGGTGAGGATCACAGAAGTCCACACCGGCACCCTGTTCATGGCCCCGGTCTACATTGCCGAAGCGGCGGGCTTCATGGGCGAAGAGGGCATCGACCTGGAACTCACCGAGGTCGACAGCGGGGCGCTGGGCATCGCCGCGCTGGTCTCGGGACAGGCGCAGTTCTTCGACGCCGACCCCTTCCAGGCCGTGCAACTGCGGCGCCAGGGCCGGCAGATTCTGTTCATCTATAACCTGACCAAGCGGGTCACGCTGGATATGGTCATGCACCCCGAGGTCGCCCGCGCGAGGAACATCAGCCGGAACATGCCGATCGCGCAGCGATTTGCGGCGCTGCGGGGGATGAAGCTCGGCATCACGCGGCCCGGAGCCGCCACCGACGTCTACATGCGGTACTACCTGAAGCGGGCCGGGCTGAATCCCGATCGGGATGTGCAGATCGTCTCCATCGGCGGTGGGGCGGGGCTCCTGGCCGCCCTGCGCTCGCGGCAGATCGACGCCTTCCACCTGTCCGCGCCTACTCCGTATCTCGCCGAGCGCGATGGCTATGGGGTGGTGGTGATCAAGTCGTCGGCCGGCGATGTGCCCGAACTCGACAACTTCATGTACACAGGCATCGCGGTCTACAACATTTACGCGAACCGCAACGGAGATGTCCTGCGCCGGTGGACCAAGGCGGTGAACCGGGCCAACAGGCTCATGCGCCAGGATCAGGCCGCGGCGATCACCCGCCTGCGCAAGTACTTCCCGCGCACCGATCCCGCGCTGCTCGCTCTGGCCCTGCGCGAGATCATCCCGGCACTGTCCGAGGACGGCACGATGAACGAAGAGATGATGGAGAAGCACCTCCAGTTCATGCTCGACGACGGACAGATTTCGCTGAAACCGTCGGCAAAGGAGGGGCTGTTGTGGACCAACCGGTACATCGTGAAGTGACAGGGGCAGGGGGTGAGGCTCATGCGTATCGTCATTGCCATCGTGCTCGGCGTGGCGGTGATGCTCGTCCCGATCGTGTCGGCCCAGCAGCAGCCGGTCTCGATCCGGTACCTCGGCTGGTCGTTCTTCCTCATCACGGCGGCCGACGGCCTGCGCATCGCCATCGATCCCTACGGCAACATCGGCTATCCCTTCCCGTCGGTCGAGGCGGACGTGGTGCTGGTCACCCACGAACACGGCGACCACAACAACGTCGGGCTGGTCCGGGGCAACCCGCAGATCTTCCGGGGCCTCGCTCCGGGCGCGCGCGACTGGAACCGTATCTACCAGCGGTTCGGGGGCACCCTGATCTACGCCGTCCCCGGCTTCCACGACAACGAATTTGGGACGACGCCCCGAGGGCTCGACACCTTCTTCGTCATCGAGTCGGGCGGGCTCCGCATCGCCCACCTCGGTGACATCGGCCAGCCGACGCTGAGCGAGGGCCAGTTGCGGGCGCTGAAGACCATCGACGTCCTGATGATCCCCGTCGGCGCCGGGCCGTTTACCGTCAGCGTGGCCGACGCGAACCGGCTGGTCGACCAGATCCGCCCGCGGATCGTCATCCCCATGCACTACAAGACCCCGATGCGGCAGCCGCCGACCTGGCCGGGCGTCGACGAGCGCCCGTTCCTCGAAGGCAAGCCGAACGTCCGCCGGCTGGGCAGCCATACCCATACCCTGACGCCGGAGCACCTCCCGGCGACGATGCAGGTGGTCGTCATGGAATGGCAGTAACGCGTCCCGGCGACCCGCCGTGGCCGGCGGACTGACGATGGCTGGAGGACAGCCAGTGGACAGTAATGGAGAGTCGCAGCTCGCTGAGCGCGCGCTGCAGACCGCGGCGGTGACTGAGGAGATCGCCCGATTCGTCCTCGAGACCCGCGAGATCCCCGACGACGTGCGGGGTCTCGCGACCAACCACCTGGTCGACGGCCTCGCCGTCATGCTCGCCGGCGCCACAGAAGAAAGCGGGGCGCTCGTCCGCGCGCACCTCCGCGAGGTCGGCGGCGCGCCTCAGGCCACGGTGCTTGGCTCCAGGCTCCGGGCGCCGCTGCAGCTCGCCGCCTGGGCGAACGGCGTCGCCGGCCACGCGATGGACTACGACGACACGCAACTGGCGACCGACCCGGAGAGCGTCTACGGACTGCTCACTCACCCCACCGTGCCCGCCCTGGCCGGCGCGCTGGCGGCGGCCGAAGGGACCGGCGCATCAGGCGCGGCGCTGCTGGACGCCTACATCGTCGGCGTCGAGGTCGAGTGCCGCATTGCGGACGCGATCAACCCCCGCCATTACCGCGATGGCTTCCATTCGACCGCCACGATGGGCGTCTTCGGCTCCGCGGCGGCCGCGGCCAGGCTCTACGGCTGCGACCTGGACCAGACGCTGCGGGCGTGCGGCCTGGCCGCCAGCATGAGCGCCGGCCTGCGTGAGAACTTCGGGACCATGACCAAGCCATTTCACGCCGGACGCGCCGCGGAGAACGGGGTGCTCGCGGTGCTCCTGGCGCGCCCCGGCTGGACAGCG
>JACQHU010000012.1 GCA_016198805.1 Armatimonadota bacterium | reverse complement strand
TCTGTGCTCTGCGCGCTGACCGCCAGCGTGAACTCCAGGACGTTGCCCCGGGCATCCCGGAGCAGGCCGTCGGCGCCCTTCCGATACCCGACTTCCTCCAGCAGCCGCTGGGCCAGAGTGAGATCATAGGGGTATGTGCGGACGTTGGGATTGTAGTAGAGCCTGTTGGCGATGCTCACCGGACTCCAGGCTGGCGTGGCCCGGCCCGCGTACACCTGCCGGGCGATGGTCTCGCGGTCGATGGCATGATTGAGCGCGCGGCGGAACCGCATGTCCTGGAACCAGGTGAGCTTCGGCGGCCGGAGCCCCCGGGGATTCTGGTTGAAGACCAGATACTCGGACGAGAAGGTCTCCGGGCCGTCGTAGATGGTGTAGTTGCCTCGCTGTTCGCCCTGCTTGAACTCGGCATACTCGCTCGGCCGCGCGCTGTAGAGGTCCGTTTCCCCGGCCAGAAACTTCAGCTTCTCGGCGTCCAGATTGGGGACAATCTGCAGGATGGAACGGTCGAGGTAGGGGAGCCGGTTCCCCGCCCTGTCCACACGCCAGGAGGTGGGGTTGCGCGTATAGGTGACCCGCGCGCCGAAGGCGTACGCCTGCATGATGAACGGGCCCGTCCCGACGATCTCGCGCGGCGGCGTGTTGACGCCCCAGGCCGCGTTGAAGGCGACGCCCCCTCTGGCCAGCGCCGACTGCAGCTTGTGCTTCGGGAGAATGACCAGGTCCTGCAAGAGTCGGAGGAAGAATCCTGTGGGCTCGGCGGTGACGAACTGGAGGCGCCGGTCGTCGAGCTTTCGCCACCGGACCGGTTTGCCGCCGAAGGTCAGCAGGTCCGCCGTGGTGCTCTGCACGCCTTTCGTGAAGATGACCTGGAGGCTGAACAGGACGTCGTCCATGGTCAGCGGGCGGCCGTCCGACCAGCGGATCCCCTGGCGCAGCGTGAACGTCCAGATACGTTGGTCCTGACTCAGCGTCCAGGATTCCGCCAGGGCCGGCTCGACCTCGCCGGTGATGTAGTTCCCCTCCACGAGCCCGTCGAAGATCGGCGCCAGCACGCGCCCGGTGGAGGTGTCTGTGACGATCACCGGGTTGAACGTGCGCGGCTCGCTGACCTGGGCGTCGACGAGGGTGCCGCCGTAGCGACCGATTTCCGGGGCCTCGGTGGCGACCTTCGGGTTTGGGATGTCGGGCAGCGACAACTTGGGCGGCTGGGCAGCCAGGGGCGCCAGCGCCGCCAGAAAGACAACCGTCAGGATCCAGAGCGACACCGTGCGCATCGGGAAGGCTACGCGGTATGGGCCTCCTCCGCGTCCCGCAGACGCTGGGACAGTGTGCGCATGATCTTGCCGACCAGCGGCGGCGCCTCGTTCAGCAGTTCCCAGAACTCGCGGTGGCCGATGACCAGCACCTTCATGGGCGAGGCCGCGTCCACAGTGGCGGAGCGCGGGCCGCCGTCGATCAGGCTCATCTCTCCGAAGAACTCTCCCGGGCCCAGCCGGACGGTGCGGCTATCCTTCAACTTGACGGTGGCCTGGCCGTTCACGATGACGAAGAGTTCGTGACCCGTGTCCCCGATGGTGGCCAGCCGCTTCCCGGCCGGCACCTCCAGTTCATCGGCGAGCCGGGCGACCTGCTCCAGTTGGCGCTGCGAGAGCCCCTTGAACAGCGGCACGTTCCGGAGCATCGTCACCTTGCTCGACGTGGACCGCAAGAACGGCACGTACCCCACCTCCCCGCGGGACTGTCTTTCCTGCCCGCGGCCTGTCCTCCTTCAGCCGATCCCCTCGGCACGCGCGGCCGCCAGGATCGCGTCGATCATCCGCGTCTCCCTAGCCGAGCGCGCGATGCGCCGCGATCCATCAGGTCAGCCAGTAGGTGACGATGCTGCTGATCGTCGCGGTGGCCCACCGCTGGTGATCGGCCGGTCGGTCCCTGGACATCACCACGATGCCGGAGGGGATCAGCAGCAGGATGCTGACGACGGCCGGCATCACCGACCGCACGATATCCCGTATGAGCATGGACCCCGGGGTCAACGCCACGCCGGCGGGGGAGGACCCGGCGCCGGCGGGGAGCGGAGCGGGGGCGGCGGTGGCCGGTGCCGCCGCGCGCGTCTGGACGGCGATGATCTGCACGGCCCCGACGATGACCGCGATCAGCCCGACCAGGCCCAGCCCGATAACCGCCGCGATCGAGAGCTTCGACATGGCTCTTCCCCTCGCCGTTAGAGTTGCCACTCGTTTTTGAAGGTGAACAGCTTCCGGTAGAAGATCTGTCCGCCGCCGACGTAGAGGAAAAACTCCACCTGATCCGTCAGAAGCCTGTCCGGCGGCGGGTTGTTGACTCCGTAGACGATCTCGATGGACGCCGTCCCGCTGCTGGTGTTGATCGGAGCGGGTCGGTAGCCGAACCATTTCAGGCGGTTCCCGCCTGCCAGCAGGTCCACGCCCAGCCAGATGTTCTGTCGGCCCAGCGGCGAGGCGTATGTGTACGCGACGGTCAGGCGCACCCGCGACGGTCCCAGCCGTTCGACGACGCAGTTGACGATGTCGTCAGTGGTGGCCCTGGGCTTCTCGCCCGAACTCTGCGACCGGCACTCCGGAAGTGGCGGGGAGGCGGCGGGCTGAGGCGCCGGCGTCTGCGCGTGCGCTACCCCGCTCGGCCACCATGCGCCGGCAAGTTCGGTCAGCCCCCCGGGGTCGGCGGGCCCGGGCAAGACACCCAGGGCGAGCAGCGTGGAAGTGACCGTCAGGATGCGACGTGCGGATGTGCGCATGCCCTCACCTCACCGGACGCTTTCGCGCCGGCCGGCACGCTTCCCTGGCCGCGCTGCGGGAGCCGTTCCGGCCAGGATCGCGGTGCCCTGGCCGATCACGACGCGCCGCGTGGCGCGTGCGCGCGCAGCCAGACCAGCGACTCCGCCAGGTACTCGTCCAGGATCCGCGCCGATCCGGCATCCTTGATCGACCGTAACGGATCCGGTCCCGGCGGCATCACTTCCAGCACGGCGGCTCCCCGGTAGTCTATGGCCCGCAGCGCTTCCATCAGCGCAGCCAGATCCAGGTGGCCCCGCCCCAGCCCCTGCCGGTTCGTGTCGGCCAGGTGCACATGCCACAGGCGCTCGCCAGCCGCCTGCACCGCGCCGGGCAGGTCGGGCTCCTCGATGTTCGCGTGAAACGCATCGAACGTCATCCCGACCCACGAAGAGCCCCCATCGGCGAGGTAGGCCAGGGCGTCGTCGACCGTCGTGACCAGATACGCCTCGTAGCGGTTCAGGGGTTCCACGGCGATGCGCACGGCGAGCCGCTCCGCAGTGCGCGCCGCCTGCCGCATGCCGTCCACCGACCACTGCCATTCCTCGTCGCGCGAAGCCAGCGGGCCCAGCCGCGTCTCTCCCGATGGCAGCATCTGCACCAGCGGGGCGCCGACCTCAGCCGCGAACCGCAGGCAGTCCTCCACGTATCGCACCGCCTGCGCGCGGATGGCCGGGTCAGGGTTGGCCAGGTCACGCGGGGTCTGAGGGTACATGCACGAGGCGGTCAGCGCCAGCGGCAGAAGCCCGTGGCGGGCCAGCAGGCG
>JACQHU010000110.1 GCA_016198805.1 Armatimonadota bacterium | reverse complement strand
TGGTGCACCTGTCCGCCTTTCCCTCCACAGTCTACAGCGCGGCCCTCGGGCTGCCTACCACGCGCGCGCCCGGGCGCCCCGGCCTTGACACCGCCGGACGGCCGGGCATAGAGTCCGTCGCAGCCAACCGTCTACGAAAGGGGATTGCGCCATGCGACGTCTCACCGCGCTCCTCGCCGCCCTGGCGGTCCTCTGCCTGCTGCCGGCCCTCGCCGCGGCGCAGGCGAAGACCACCGTCACCGTCTGGTACCCGGCCGGCGACATCACGGCCGGCGCCGCGCACTTCGCGGACAAGACGCTCTTCGCCGAGTTCGAGGCCAAGCACAACGTCAAGGTCGAGGCGGTGGGGCTCGACTACGACACCATGCAGCAGAAGATCTTCGCCGCCGCCGCCGGCCGCAACATCGGGGACATCCTGTTCATCGACAACGGCTGGGCGCCGGGCTTCCTCAAGGAGGAGATGCTGGAGCCGGTGGCGGACGCCAAGGCCAAGGCGTGGCTCGCCGCGGTGTCGCCCGAGATCAAGGAGCTGTCCGACTACGGCAACGGCCGGATGTGGGGCTACCCGCAGTACGGGATCGACGTCTACGGCCTGACCTGGAACAAGGAGCACTTCAGGGAGGCCGGCCTCGACCCCGAGAAGCCGCCCCGGACCTGGGCCGAGTTCCGCGAGTACGCCAAGAAGCTCACCAAGCGGGACGCCCAGGGGAACATCACGCGGGTCGGCTACGCGATCCGGCACGTCGGCCACCCCCACGGGATCGTCCACAAGCACTTCTGGGCGCTCTACAGCGCGGGGGTCCGCCTGGTGGACGACCCGCTCCTGCTGCGGGGCGGCAAGGCCATCGTCAACACGGACGGCGGGAAAGCCGCGCTCAAGCTCGTCCTCGACATGCTCGACGTCGACAAGTCGACGAGCCTCAACTTCCCGGACCCGCGGGCGGCGTTCCTGAAAGGCCTCGCCTCCATGCAGATCAGCGAGACCGTGAGCATCAAGGCCCGCCAGCCGAAGGAGGCCCCGGACCTCAAGTGGGGCATGGCGCTGCCGCCGGCGCCGAAGGCCGGCGATGCCCCGGTGTCGCTGCTCGGGGCGTGGATCTACGCGGTCCCCAAGCAGGCCAAGAACAAGGCGCTCGCCTGGCAGCTCATCGAGTGGCTCAACAGCCCCGAGAAGGACTACGAGCTGTGCCGGAAGTACGACGCCTCGCCGCGCTACAAGGCCAACTGGGACAAGGAGCCGTTCAAGTCCGATGCCTACGACCAGGCCCTCAAGGTCATGTACCCCGCCGGGAAGAAGCTCCCCATCAACCTGGGCTTCAACGGCGTGATGGACGCGGTGGGCGGGGCAATCCAGAAGGTCTGGCACCACGAGGCCCCGCTCGAGGCGGCGCTCGCGGAGGCCGAGCGGCAGGCCAACAAGGCGATCGCCGACGCGGCCAAGTAAGGGCGCGGCGGCCGTGTCCGCGTGGCGGCGCCGGGGGTTCCGGCGCCGCCACCTCGTCCACGCCTACCTCTTCATCGCGCCGGTCGTCCTCCTCTTCGGCATCTTCCGCGTCGTCCCCGCCGTCCAGACCCTGCTCTACAGCATCTACAAGGTCGAGCTGCTCCGCGGGCGCTTCACCTTCATCGGGCTCGAGAACTTCCGGGCGCTCGCCGGCGAGCCCGCCTTCGCGCAGGCGATGGTCAACACGCTGCTCTACGTCGCCGCCATCGTCCCGGTCTCGGCCGCCCTCGGCCTCGCCCTGGCCGTGCTCTTCAACACGCGCTTCCCCCTCCGCGAGCTGTTCAAGGCGGTCTACTTCGCCCCGATGGTGACCAGCACCGTGGCGGCGGCGATGGTCTGGTGGTGGCTCTACAACCCCCAGTTCGGCCTCTTCAACGTCCTCCTCCGCCTGGTCCACCTGCCCGACCAGCCCTGGCTCATGTCGAGCCGCACCGCGCTCACCTCGATCATCATCTTCAGCGTCTGGAAGAGCCTCGGCTACAACATGGTCATCTACCTGGCCGGGCTCCAGGCGATCCCCCAGCAGTTCTACGAGGCGGCGATGATCGACGGGGCCGGCCCCCTGCGCCGCTTTTGGCGCATCTCGGTGCCGCTGCTCGCGCCGACGACGACCTTCCTGCTCATCTACAACGGCATCCTGGCCTTCCAGGTCTTCGACCAGGTCTTCGTCCTGACCGGCGGGGGCCCGGCCAACGCCACGAACGTCGTCGTCCTCGACCTCTACCGCCAGGCCTTCGAGCGCTACAACTTCGGGTACGCGGCCGCCGAGGCGGCCGTGCTGTTCGCCCTGATCCTGGGGATCACCGCGGTGCAGTACCTCTACAGCAAGCGCTTCGAGGTGGCCTACTGATGGGCTCCGTGGGCCGGCTGCTCCTGTTCCTCGTCGTGACGGCGGTGGCCGTGGTGATGGTGCTGCCGTTCTACTGGATGGTCGTCACCGCGGTCAGCCCGGCCTCGGACATCCTCGCCTTCCCGCCCAAGTGGATCCCGAGCCGGCTCACGCTCGAGCACTTCACCGTGGCCTTCGCCAAGGCGCCGTGGCTGACGTACTATCAGAACAGCCTGGTCGTCGCCGTGGTCTCCGTCGGCTGCTCGCTGCTCTTCGGCCTCTTCGCCGGGTACGCCTTCGCCGTCTACCGCTTCCCGCTCCAGAACGTCTTCTTCCTGCTCATCCTGTCGACGCTGATGGTGCCCGTCCAGGTCACCTCGGTCGCCCTGTACGTCCTGCTCGCCCGCATCGACTGGGTCGACAGCTACCTCGGCATCCTGGCCCCGAACTTCGCCAGCGCCTTCGGCGTCTTCCTGATCCAGCAGGGGATCAAGGCGATCCCGCTCGACCTGGTCGAGGCCGCCCGGATGGACGGGGCCGGCGAGGTCCGCATCGTCCTCACCATCGTCGCCCCGCTCCTCAAGACGACCCTGGCCACCGTCGCGATGATCCTCTTCCTCGGCTCGTGGAACGACTTCCTGTGGCCGGTCATCGTGATCAACTCGCAGGAGTTGCGGACCCTGCCGGTCGGGATCGCGCTCTTCAAGGACCCCTACGGGAGCATCAACTACGGCCCGCTGATGGCCGCCACGGTCATCGCCTCGGGCCCGATGCTCCTCGCCTACGCCGTCTCGCAGAAGTTCATGATCCGCGGCATCGCGCTGACCGGGCTCAAGGGCTGACGCGGGACACGACATGAACACGCCGCGACTGACGGCGCGCGAAATCGCCGAGCTCATGCAGCACGTGGGGTACGGCTCCGCCTGGCTGGGGCCGGTGCCGGTCTCCGGCCAGGGGAGCCGGGTCACCGACAGAGCGTCCTGGCCGACTGCCTGAAGGTCGTCTTCCCGGGGCGCTACTCCTCCCGGGAATCCGACGCCTCCGGCTCGTAGCCCGGGCACCGGAGGCGCGGGAGCGGCGGGTACTTCGGGTAGGCGGGGTCGGCGTTCGCCCGCCGGCAGAGGACGAAGACCGAGCCGCGCCCGCTCTCGACCCGCCGCGCCCAGCGGCAGTCCCAGCAGAGCCCCACGCGGTCACGGTCCATGCAGGAATTGCGGGCGCGGCCGGCCGGCGCTGGCCCCGACGCCCCGCGAAACGGCGACTTCGGCGGTCACGAGGCGCACGCCATGCTGGAGGTCAACTTCCAAGGGACGGTCCAGGTCACACCGCCGGTGTGCCAGAACAAGACCGCGTCGTCGCGGCCGGAGGCGCCCCGGCGACAGAGGTCGATCAGCCCGGCGGCCGCCTTGGCGCCGTAGGTGGGGTCGAGGGGGAGGCCCTCGAGCCGCGCGAAGAGCTCCGCCGCCTCCCGGGAGGCGGCGGTCGGGATGCCGTAGCCCTCGCCGACGTAGCCGTCCAGCACCTCGATCGCCTCGGGCGGCGGCGCCGGCAGCCCGAGCCGCGCGGCGAGCGGCCCC
>JACQHU010000109.1 GCA_016198805.1 Armatimonadota bacterium | reverse complement strand
GTCCGGCCTCCATGCGCTCGGGCTGCCGGGAGTACCGCAGTGCCGTGGCCAGCCCCAGCAGCCAGAGACTCAGCCGGGACGGATCGCCGGCCGATCGCTCCGCGCCCGCGGCCTGCTGAAACACCTCGATGGCGCGCTGAAGGGCATCGGTCCCTTCGGTGAAGAAGGCGCGCAGCGAGGCCCATCCGGCCGCCAGCGGATCTGCGGTCGCCGTCTCTCTGGGCACGGTCTCGGACGTCATGGGCCTCCAACTGATGGTGCGGAGCCGGATTCCGCACGGACCCGCGCCCGCCAGAGGTACCCATACACGGTAAGCGCGATGATGGCGACCACCAGCCGCCCAGTCGGCGCCCCCATGATGACCGGAAACTCGACCTCGAACTCCACGAGACCGACAAGAAACTGGACGACCCAGGCGAGCAGCAGCGCAGATCCGAACCCTCCGCGCACGGCGGCGCGAACCACGGCCCCCGTGGTGGCAATGTGGGCCAGGATCGGGAACAGGTACAGGAAGATGGCAAATCCGGTAGACAGCGGCGAGGTGATGGCCGAGCCCATCAGTCGCACGGTGTCTGCCAGCCTCGAATCCAGGAGTGTGGCCACGACGCCGTACCCCGCCCCTGCTGCCGCACCATAGGCCAATCCCGTGACCGCATTCGCAGGTGCTGACATCACCACGATCAGCGGGACGGTCGCCTTCACCAGTTCGCCGACCGCCGCGATGACCAGCCACTTGGCAAAGGGCTCGGCCGGGCCCTTGTACAACCCGCCGATCACCCCCACCCAGTCCCACGCCCACTGCGCGCCTTCCTGAGCGACCCAGGTGATCCCCACACCGGCCAGGAGGCAGACCCACAGCGCCGGCCGGGTCAGGGCCCGCCTGGCGAGCGGGAGCAACCCGATCAGCCCGAAGCCCGCGGCGATGGCAATAACGATGGGGTCTGGCATCGCCTTACGACCCCGGTGCGTGTGGCGGCGGGACGCCAGCCTGCGCCCAGAGGGCGCGTAGAACCTCGAGCAGTTCCCGCCGTCGGCGTTGCGTGGGCGCCAGTTCGGGCACGATCTGCCCCCCCACCTGCCGGTTGCGCACGGCGGCGGTGTAAAACGGTGCCCAGAACGTCTCCTCGCCGCCCTCCAGCAGGACGACGATCCGCCAGCCGACACGGGATTCCAGACGGCAGCGGCCCGGGGTGTGGACGACCCACGCGTCGCGCGCGCCCAACTCCCGCCGGAGGATCTCCCGGAGCCGGAAGACCAGCAGGGGACGTCCCGGCCACCGGCCGCCGGGACGCGACGTGAAGACGGG